>CAJUSU010000057.1 GCA_910589185.1 uncultured Clostridia bacterium | reverse complement strand
ATTTTATTACATTTTAATATAAATTGCAATACTTTTAACGAAAATTTGTTTTATGTTTAGATGATATTATATGAAATGGTTCTATAATATTAGTTGGGGTGGAAAAAACTCCAACTATTTTTGTAAAAAAAAATAGTGCATTTATCCAAAATACCTGATAAAATATTTTTGTCTAAGAAAATATCAAAGGAGGTATTAGATAAATGCAACATAATTTTATCAGAAATTTATTAGATTTAAAAGGGGTAATCGTAAAAAAAGTAAGGTACAAGAAAAATTTTGTAAAAATACACATAGAATTACCAGTAAGAGAACAAACTTGCCCTCATTGCAAAGCAAAAACAACTAAAATAAAAGATTACAGAACACAGATAATAAAGGACATACCTATACGATTTAAAACTACTCTTCTCTCATATAGAAAGCGTAGATATCAATGTAAAGAGTGTGGAAAAACATTTTATGAAAAAGCACACTTTTTACCCAAAAGGGCAAGAAAAACAACAAGAGTAACAGAATTCATTGTAGATAGATTAAAAACAAAACAATCCATGAAAGACATTGCAAGAGATGCAGATGTATCTGTAAATACTGTATCAAGGCTGTTACCACCACTTGCAGTATCTGCAAAACATTTGCCAGAAGTATTGTGTATAGACGAATTTAAAGGTAATACTGGACACTACAAATATCAAGTATCTTTGATGGATGGAAAAACACGAAAGCCCATAGATATTATTGAATGTAGGTATAAAACACATTTACTAGACTACTTTAATAAGTTTTCAATACAAGAAAGGAAGAAAGTAAAATATGTAGTAACAGATTTATGGAAAACTTACAAAGACTTAGCAAATACATATTTCCCAAATGCAAAAGTAGTAGCAGATAAATTTCATTTTGTTAGGTATATTACTGAAGCAGTAGACACAGTAAGAAAACAAGTACAAGGAAAATTACCACAAACAGAAAGAAAATATTTTAAACATTCAAGGAAACTACTTTTATCAAGATATGATAAATTAAAAGAAGAAAAACAAAAAGAAGCATTGAATTACATATTGATTAATTATTCAGAGGATTTAAGAATAGTATATAGAGAAAAAGAAGAAATGCTAAAAATCGTACAAATAGAGAACAAAAAACAAGCAAAAGAAAGATTAAATGCATGGATAAAGAGAAATTTAGAATCGGATATACTAGCATTAAAAGGTTGTGCTCAAACATACTTTAATTGGATAACAGAGATAAGAAATGCACTTGAAGTACCATATTCAAATGGACCAATGGAAGGATACAATAACAAGATAAAGACATTGAAAAGAATAGCATTTGGATTTAGAAACTTTACACATTTTAAAGCAAGAATATTATTAATGGCAAATTAGATATATTATTACCATAAATTGCCAATAGAGTATTGCTATTGGTTTATTTGAGTTGCCTAAACTCAACGATTTTGAGCATTTTTTGCCTAAAATTTTTGACCAATTAAAAAAGCTGAGACGAGAATACTTTTCAGGTATCTCACCCCAACTATTGACTTTGAGCC
>CAJUSU010000056.1 GCA_910589185.1 uncultured Clostridia bacterium | reverse complement strand
AACTATGATGGTAAACTTGTTACCTTTTGGTATAATAGGCACGAGGATAATCAAAGAATCGAAGAAACTATCCATGCTTATGATTTTATTAAAAGACTTATTATTCATATCTATGACAAATATTTTAATGTTGTTAGATATTATGGACTTTATGCTAAAAAACACAAGAATTCTGATAAATTTATTCATATGCTTAAACCTCATGTTGCCGAAGTTCGAAAGAAATTACAAAATTGGCAATGCCGTATTATTTTATATTTTAAACATGACCCTCTTGTTTGTTCTTGTGGTCACACTTTTCACTTTGACTATCTTGTTCAAAAAGTGTATAATTCTTCTTGAATTTATTTTAGGAGGTATTATTGTGTACAGACCTAGCAAAACAGAATTTATTTGCACCAAATGCAAATTTCATGAATTTATTCCTACTGATATTGTTTTACAACTGGATATGAACGACCCTGGTGATCCTTCTTATCCTCCTATGTTCAATTGTGAAAAGTGTAATGGTTTAATGAAACCTAAATATTTTGTTGGTTATACTGGTATTGTTTACGAGTATGATGGTAATTAAATATCTTTTATTTTTGCCTTTTAATTAAGGTTATTTTTGTTGTCTTTTTTCTTGTTCTTGTATACTCAAAATCTTGCGATTTTTCCTATACAACAAAAAAAGGGCACAGTGGTGTCGCGTCTCATGGGTATTCCCACAAACGGTGCCCCTACAGTTTGCAATGTGTTTTTTTGTAGGGGCGGGCCTCGTGTCCGCCCGCATTATATCAACAAAAAATTTGATTTTTCCTATACAACAAAAAAACCCTCTGGTTGCAACCAGAGGGGCTTTGCTATTTATGTAGATTATATGAGCGTTTTAAATAAACCGTACAGAATAAATATATATTATTTTTTTGCACCTTGGTGTCGCGTTCTCCATTTGAATTTTTAAATATATGTCGAACGCTCCATTCGCCCTACGCTCCGCTTCGGTTGGTCGCTTACGCGGTGCTTTAAAAATAATATATATTTATTTTGTACTACTCTAATACTTTTATTACTACAAACGTTGTAGGGGCGAGCATTGCTCGTCCGAAATATGTAATATACGCTAATTATTTCTTTTCTGCAAATTGTTTTAATACCTCTATTAATTGTATTTTTTCTGCCTTTTGTACTTTTGCTGATAAAGTTTCTGCTGTATCTTCTTTTTCTACCCTTACTTTTGTTTGCTTTATAATATTTCCCTCATCATATTTATTGTTTACATAGTGCAAGGTAACTCCACTATATTCTTCTTTTGCTTCTATTACTGCTCTATGCACATTCATTCCGTACATTCCCTTTCCACCAAATTTAGGTAGTAATGATGGATGTGTGTTTATTATTGTATAATTGTTTATTAAATTTTCTCCAATTAGTTTTAAATATCCTGCAAGCACTATTAAATCTACATCATAATTTTTTAACTTTTCTGTTAGCTCTATATCTATTTCATTTGTTTCTTTGCTTTGTATTATATATGTTTCTATTCCTGCATTTTTTGCCCTTTCTAGTGCATAAGCATTTTCATTATTTGATACTACTAAAT
>CAJUSU010000055.1 GCA_910589185.1 uncultured Clostridia bacterium | reverse complement strand
TTTTGTAGAATTTATCTGTTTCTTTCGTCATTTTTACCTTGTCCAATGCTCGTGTAACAAATACCGCATCTCGTGGCCAGCAATAGCTGTACCTTCCACATTGTGTCATATTTTCGTCAATTTCCACGGTCGCAGAAATTCCCCCTGTTGTGTCATTGGTAAGAAGTGGGAATAGTAAAATACTTCTTTGATATACTTGGTTGAACTTTTTATTGAACTTACTCGTTTCTGGTTTTAACTCTATTCCTAAATGCTCTTTGACATATTTTTTCCAATACTTCTCTACTGCTTGTTCTTCTTTTTGAACATCTAGTTTACGAATTTCTGTCAATTCTTTTTTGATAGCTTCCCCAGTTTGTTTTTCACCATTGATTTTGAAATATAGATAAAGGACTAATTCTTTTTTCTCTCCTGGTTTCAATATCCCTATATCATAACTAATGCTAGAATCGCAAGACATACCAATATAGTCTTTATCTTGGATAACTCCGCTTCCAATGTTCTCTTTTGTGTCATTTAATTGATAACTCATAAATGGCATTTTAGAAAATGTGTACATCGTATAATCATGGCAATATTGGATTAAAGCATTTTCTCTAATTTCAGACCCTACCATATTGTTCACATCTGATAATAGTTTGGCATGCACTAAGAAATTAACATTTAAGTCAATGCTATTCTTATTTTCAAATTCATATTTTTTTACCAAAACACTATTTTTAAGCAAAGCAAAATCGGTTTGCTTAATGCTTAAATTAAAATATGTATTTGTAATTTCTGTGTGTAATACATTGGTACTTTCAGTATAGTATTGATGATATTGATTATTAATATCATCATGTAAATATATCATTCCTGAGTCATTGATTTTGACTCCTGTTACAAACTCATCTATCCAATTTCTAAAATCAGGTGCTGGATACATGACTCTTAATAGTTCACCTTTTTCTGTAAGGCTTGCTGTGATATTTCCACCGCCAATTATGGCATCATTATTATACTTATTTTTCATTGGTTTCTCCTTCTGTCCGATTGGGGACGTTAGTTTATCGGACATTTACATAATTTTGTCCGTTAAACTAACGTCCCCAATCAGACAAAACCTTAATTCTTCTCCACTATTCTTACAATTTGCTCTTCAATTTCTTTTAGTCTTAATTTTAATCGACTGATGCTATCATCATCTGCTTGCTCTCCTAGGTATTCCTCTTTGACAATAACTTCCATATCGTCTAATTCTTCTTTTAATGTCTTAATCTTATCTAACACATCACTCTTTTCAATGGTTACCTTTGTTACTGGCTCTACTGCTTGTTCCATAGTTAAATCTTCGTCTAAAGTATAGCATTGTCCATATTCTGGAATCGTAACTGGAATATCCACTGTTTCTAAAATCTTATCTTTTAATACTACTTGCCCTTCTGGTTCTCCATGTACTAAAAAGATGTGTTTTGGTTTTGTAATGAAAGAATAGATGAAGTTTAATAACCATTCTTGGTCAGCGTGTCCTGAATATCCTTCAATGTATTCTATTCTTGCATTGACTGCAATTTCTTCTCCAAATATTTTAACTTTCTTTTCGCCTTCTACAATTCTTCTGCCTAGAGTTCCTTGTGCTTGGTAACCTACAAACAGAATAGTACTTTTTGGGTCCCATAAATGATGTTTTAAATGGTGCTTTATTCTTCCT
>CAJUSU010000054.1:178-1749 GCA_910589185.1 uncultured Clostridia bacterium | reverse complement strand
GTACTACTATTGTCCTAATATTCCGTTATGACTATTTTTTTAAATTTAGCCAACATTTTGTAATTTATTTTCATTTCCCATATTTAAAATATTGAATTTATAATATATTGTTATTTCTTTATTCTCTGATATTTCTATCTTATCTACTAAAGATACAAGCATTGTTCTTGTTATTTCTTTCATATTAACGAAGTCATTAACAAGTTTATTTATATCTATTGAACTATCTTCTTTTTCTTCTAGTTCTTGTAACTGCTTTATTCTTTCTTCTGCTTGTTTTCTATTTTCTATCTGTTTTGAATAAAGTCTTGTAAAATCTTCATCTTCAAATAGTCCGTTATATTTATCTTCGTATAACTTGTCTATTCGCTTGTTTATATCTTTAACTTTCTTTTCTAAAATAAGAATTTCATTTTTTACATTAAACCTATCTTTGATTATCTTGTCTTTTGATGTATTGGCTATTTTAGTGTATTTTTCTTCATCTAAAAATTTTCTACATCTTTTCTTTATTTGCTCGATTACAAATTCTGTCACTTTTTCTAGGTTATTACTATGTGGTGTGCATAATCCCAATTGTGTATTACTCGCATAGGTATTACACCTTAAATAAAATGTTGTTTTGTTTGGATGTTTTTGTGGTACTAGACTTAATTTTTTACCACATTCTTTGCAACATACTAATCCTTTTAGTAGCCAATCATAAGACTTTGTTCTTACTCCTGTTCTGCTTTTTATCATATCTTGTACTATATTAAAAGTTTCTTCATCAATAATTGGTGTGTGCATATTTTTTACGATTATTCTATCTTCTTTTGGCATTATCATTGTTTTCTTGCTTTTATAGTTTATCTTTTTGGTATTCCCATTTGATACCCACCCCAAGTAAGTTACATTTTGCAATATTCTTTTTACTGTGTTTCTGTTCCAACCTCGTTTTATTCCATCTTTTCTTGTATGTGCATTTCCTACAATTTCTGATGGTACTAGAGTTCTTTCATCTGTTAGTATTTTTCCTATTTCTGTCGGTGTCATTCCATTTCTTGCTAACATAAATATTCTTCTAACGATTGGTGCTATATCTTGGTCTATCACATAATGGTTATAGTCTAATGGATCTTTTTTATAGCCATAAGTTGGATATGTTGTCATTACTTTTCCTTCTTTTGCTCTTGTCTTTTTTCCATTCCTTACTTTTCTTGATGTATCACGCAAAAACCACTCATTAAAAAATGCTTTAAATTGTACCATTTCTTCTGATGTTTCAATATGTCCTGTATCTATATCATCTGTTACTGCTATAAATCTTACACCTTTTTCAATAAAAAATTCTTCTAAATAGTATGATATTTTGCTTGATAATCTTCCAAACCTAGATAAGTCTTTTACTATTATTAAATTGATTTTCTTATTTTCAATGTCCTTTATCATTCTATTAAAGTCTGGTCTGTCGAATGTTGCTCCAGAAACTCCGTCATCTGTATAGTCATCATATACTTGTATGTTGTTGTCTTTACAAAAGTTTCTTAAAAATAATTTTTGTGTACTAATACTTCCACTTTCTTGCTCAT
>CAJUSU010000054.1:0-114 GCA_910589185.1 uncultured Clostridia bacterium | reverse complement strand
GGATAATCTTTCATATAACCCTGCTACATATTTTTCAGGGTTTGCTATTGTTATCATAAAAACCTCTCTTTCTAATAACAATAGGTTTCCTCCTATCCAATTTACAACTGAATT
>CAJUSU010000053.1 GCA_910589185.1 uncultured Clostridia bacterium | reverse complement strand
ATAACATAACGGTTGTTACGAATAGTAATTACTGGTTCCATCAAATATTTAGTATAACTAGAGGAATGTAGCAAAGAAGATAATTTATCCTTAATTCCTTGCTCTAAATTTCTACGGCTTTTCCTCAAACTAAAAAGTTTAGAAGAAGCATTATCACTAATCGTATTTTCATCTAAAATCTTATTGAAGATTTCTTGTTCGATAGAGGGATTAGCATATAGCATAGAAAAATAATCCTGTAAAATGTTAATATCTTCTTCTGAGACTTCTTGACTGGAAGAACTTAAAAAATCCTTTTTAAAATAATCCTTTAGTTCTCTAGAAACTTTTAATAAATGTGCTAAATCTAAGAGAAACTTAGCAGACAAAATTTGATTACTCTCCAAAGCTTTTAAAGGAATTTCTAATTGATTTAAGGCAGCTAATGGAGGACGTCCTTTAGCATAAAGTAGTTTAACTGCTTCCATAGTTTCTAAAAGTGAAATTCGAACTTTTTCAAAAGAAAAAGCTGGTTCCATTTGAAAGCAAAGTTTTTTTCCAAGATAAGTCTTGCAATATTTTTCGATTATTTGTATAATTTGGTTATATTCTAGTTTACAATATAAGTCCATTGGTATAAATGTATCCTTTCAAAATCATTTTTGTATGTACTATTATGCCATAAAAATGGGTAAAATACAAGTAAATCAAGGAGGAAAACATAAGATGAATGTAAAAAAACAAGATGGTGTTACATTACTTGTACTAGTAATTACAATTATCGTTATTTTAATTATTGTTGGTACTAGTGTAGGAACAATAGTAAGCAGACAAGGTCTTTTGAAATCTGCTCAAGAAGCACAAGAAGTACAACAGAATTATTCGGAGAGAGAAGAACAAAAAACGAATGACTTAATAGATAGTGTGGGAAGTTCAGGAACAGGTATTAATACTATTGATTTAGAAGAAAATGCTAATAGTCCCAAATTAAGAGAAGGAATGATACCTGTAAAATGGAAAGATGACTCTTGGTTTGTAACAGATAGTAGTGATGATAATTGGTATAATTATGGAGCAAAACAATGGGCAAATATTATGCTAACAGATGGAATGACAGTAGAAGGAATTACAAATGTAGAAACAGCAACTTTACAAGAAATGAAAGGAAAAAAAGTAACTTCTGTAGGTAGCATGTTTGTGTGGATTCCAAGATACGCCTATAGAATAACAGAAAACTATCATAAAGGTGGAGATTCTATTACTGGAAAAGTAGATATTTGTTTCTTAAAAGAAGCAACAAATAATCCAGCTGAAGAAGGAAAGAAGATTGTAGAATATAATGCAGCGACAACAAAAAACTATACATCTTTTCCAGATGGATATGTAGTACACCCAGCTTTCCAATATGAACAAAATATAACAGGCATATGGGTAGCTAAATTTGAAGCAAGCCATACAGAATGTACGAATCAAGAAAATACAGGTTCAACCAATACAAATGTAACAACTAAAACATTACAAGTAAAACCAGGAATAACAAGCTGGAGAAATATTCAAATTGGGACAAGCTATTCAGTTTGTTTAAATTATCAGCCAACATTAAATAGTCATTTAATGAAAAATACAGAATGGGGAGCTGTGGCGTATTTAAGTCAAAGTGCATATGGGAAAAATGATAAAATATGGGTAAATAACAGTGGAAGTTATATCACAGGGTCAGCAGGAGATAACGCCGTTTCAAGCCAGAATGTAGGCACAAATACTAATTATACAAGTACACAATCAG
>CAJUSU010000052.1 GCA_910589185.1 uncultured Clostridia bacterium | reverse complement strand
TCCGAATGCCTTCCTCATTGTTTACGTTTGCTTTTCTCATTTTTACTATCATTCCTTTCTTCGCCTTCGCTTCGCTCGTCTGCGAAAGGCACAAATCTGTATTAAAAATTCTTAACTTGATATAGTTACCATAATTTGTTATAATATGTTTAGATGTATAGATAGACTGAAGAGCACGTCGGGGTGAGTGGCGAATAATTACCACTATTTTGTAATTATATCCCGTATTTTTATATGTGACGTATACCTTTTAAGCACAAATGAGTGCAACATATCCTACTAAATGTAGGTGGAGTGCGTAACCTTATCTTTGTATTTAACAAAGTCCGTTAATCTAGCTTGGTATACATAGTAAATGTCTATACATCTATATTTTTTGTAACAGGAGTAATATATCATGCTAAAAATTTGTTACAATACTTGTTGTGGTATTGACGTTCACAAAAAGATGTTAGTTGCTACAATTGCGACTACTGATGAACGCAAAGTTACCACTTATCTAACCAAACAATTTTCAACTTTCACTAAAGATATTAAAAAACTTAAGCAATGGCTTATTGATAACAATTGCAAAGATGTTTGTATGGAATCTACAGGTAAATACTGGATTCCTATTTTTAATATTTTAGAGGATTCTTGCAATGTTACTATTACTCATCCTAAATATGTTAAAGCTATTCAAGGCAAGAAAACTGATACTAAAGACTCTGTTTGGATTGCTGATATATTTAAACATGGTCTTGTTGAAGGTAGTTTTATGCCTCCACTTAACATTAGACAGCTCCGTGACTTAATGCGTTATCGCCAAAAGTTAGTTTATTGCAAAAGCTCTGAGAAGAACCGCTTTCAAAATTCTTTAACTGTATCAAATATTATGATTTCTAATATCGTTACAGATACTTTTGGTAAAACTTCTAAATCTATTTTAGAATTAATTCTTTCTAAAGAAGATAATGTTTCTCTTGAAGAAATTACTCCTCTTCTTAGAAAAAACTTAAAATCTTCTCCTGAAGAAATACTTGAGTCTGTTCAAGGTAATTTAACTCATGAGCAAAATTCCAAAATGAAAACCTGCCTTAAACACTATGATAATATCCTTGAGTGCATTGACCTAATTGAAAAAGCTATCTTACCTTTAGTCACACCTTATCAAGATAAAATTAATTTGATTTTAGGTGTTCCTGGTATTAAAGACATTTCTGCTATTACTATATTTTCTGAAATTGGTCCAGATATGTCTGTTTTTAAAGATGCTGAACATCTCTGCTCTTGGGCTGGTCTTACTCCTCAATGTAATGAAAGTGCTGGTAAAAAGAAGTCTGTACATATTAGTAGAGCTGGTGTTTATATTAAACCAATATTAATTCAATGCGCTAACAATGCTATTCGTGATAAAAGTTGTCCCTACTTTAAATTGCGATATGAAGCTATTAAAAAACGTAGAGGTCACAAACGTGCAATTATTGCAATTGCTAGAATGCTACTTACCTGTATTTATCAAATGTTATCTAAAAACGCGCCTTTTAATTATGAAATTTATGAACAGTTAACACAAAGAAATTTTAAATCAAAAGACAAAAAACTAAATGTCAATAATGCTATTAAGTTTTTAGAATCTCAAGGCTACAAAGTTAGCTAATTTATTTTATTGTTTGGTATTAATTTAATTTTCTGTTCCCAAAAGTGCTATTTTTAGGACTTCTATTTTTTATGGGCTTTTCTCTATTTTATTTTTCAACCTTCTTACACCAAAAATTAAGATGTGTTCTTGTAG
>CAJUSU010000051.1 GCA_910589185.1 uncultured Clostridia bacterium | reverse complement strand
GTATTACAATCCTGTCATTGCGCGGTTTACGCAGGAGGATGATTACTGGGGTGCCGGACTGAATCTGTATGCATACTGTGCAAATAATCCTATTTGTTATGTAGATCCAGGTGGGCATGTACCACGATGTGTAAAAGATGCGTATGACAGGATAAAAAATGAAAATCCAGGAATCTCTGAGCGGGATGCATGGAAACAAGCATATCAGGAAATGGGTAAAGTAGATCTCGTTGGCGGGGAATTTGATGAGTCAAAGATATTAGACAAAAATCTTGGAAATAAGCCAAAAAATCCAAAACCGGAAACCCCAAATGCAGAGGCGGGGATAGTAAACTGTAATTATTCAGCAAATTCTAGAAACGAAAGAAATAAAAAGAAAGCTAATGAGATAATAGCAGAAGAAAAAAAAGGCGGGATAAACCGTGAGTTTCCAGATGAATGGAGAAATTCTACTTTAGAAGAAATAGAAAGAGCAGCAAGGCGAGGAGATAAATCAGCACAGAAAGCGAAAAAACTATTAAATGATAAAAGATTTGATAAAAAGGATAATAGAAAGTGAGTGTGAATAATTTTAGTAGATTAAGAATTTCCTTCTAATTTATATGCTTTTTGCATATACTTTCTTTTAAGTTATAGATGAGCAAATCTGAAAAGTTGCACATAAAATATAATGTTGTGTTTTCTGTATATGGACAAAACAAATAAAGGATTATATTTTTGTCTGACGAACAGTTTTGCGCAAATTTCAGAATTTGCTCATTTATAGTGAGTACAAAATATTATCACTACTTTAAAAGAAAAACAGCAGGACTAATGTAAGACACTTTATGCAAGATGTATCGATCAAGTAAATTGTTAAAAATTGTAAACTGGTTTAACGAAAAAATATCAGTAGAAAATACGAGAAAGATTTCAAAAACTAGTATAACATAAATTAATTTGTTGTACTAGTAGAAAATGAGATGTAATTTTGAGGTATTAAAAAGGAGGAAGTCTAAAGATGAATTTCGGAGGGGAGTATATTGATTAACCCAAGTATTCTTAGAAAAATTTATAAATATTATCCATTAGTTTATGAACAATCTAATACTAAAAAAGTAAAACTGCGTAAAAAGAAAATTGAACAAAAGGTATTATATAAAAAGAAATTACTTACAAAAATAATTACTATTGCAAAAGGTTATGAAGTTGTTGATTGGACAGATAGTGAAACATGTTGCTATGAGTTTAAGATTTTGCTACACAAGTATATTGATCTTATGGATGATGACAAAATGCTGATAAAGAGTTTAAATGGAGAGCGAAAAGATTTGAGGATTTTTATCAGTGTTTTGGAACCATATTATTATATGTTTATAGAAAAAACATCATATTTTGATTCGGAGGATAAGTGGGAATTTAGTACAGAAAAGAGCAATATTAGTGAATATGAAAAATTAATGGGAGAAATTATTAGTTACTTATCCAAAAAAGGATATATAGGATTATCTCATAGTGATGTATTAATGCTAGTTCCTGAAGTTGAGACAACATATAAGGAAGTTGATAATGTGACTGTTTTTGACTGCTTATTTACTGATTTAGTAAAGATAATTTAAACCATATTACCCGAAACTTAATTTTTTATTTTGTGGAAGAAATAATTGTAAGAGAGAATGTTCAAAAATCCCAATTAAAAACCGATATAGCGTTCAAAATAGGTCTAACGTAGAGAATAATGGATGGTCATAATAAGTTTTTGGATAGCTTGGGAGTAAAGACACTAAGGTAGTTGCATTTTCAAGGTGAGGTGATTGGGGTAGTGGGTCTGATACTACTTAATGGAGAATGAGAAATGAGTGATAGGAAGAATCATCAGCTTTATGAGGAATTGAAAAAAAAGTT
>CAJUSU010000050.1 GCA_910589185.1 uncultured Clostridia bacterium | reverse complement strand
AGATGGATTAGATGAAGAAGATGCAAAAAGATATATGCATCAATATAACTTCCCACCATATAGTGTAGGAGAAGCAAGAACTTCTAGAGGACCAGGAAGAAGAGAAATAGGACATGGAGCATTAGCTGAAAAAGCATTAGTTCCAGTTATTCCTTCAGAAGATGAATTTCCATATGCTATTCGTGTTGTATCAGAAGTTTTATCTTCAAATGGTTCTACATCACAGGCAAGTATTTGTGGAAGTACACTTGCTTTAATGGATGCAGGTGTTCCAATTAAAAAGCCAGTAGCAGGAATCTCAACAGGACTTGTAACAGATAAAAATGATCCAAGTAGATATATTATGCTTACTGATATTCAAGGGATAGAAGATTTCTTTGGAGATATGGATTTTAAAGTTGGTGGAACCAAAGATGGTATTACTGCCATTCAAGTAGACATTAAAATTGATGGACTAACATATGATATTATTAAAGAAGCATTTGAAAGAACCAAAGTAGCAAGAGACCATATTTTAGATGATGTTATGCTACCAGTTATCAATCAACCAAGAGAAGATATTTCAAAATATGCACCAAAAATTATGACAACAGTGATTAGTACAGAAAAAATAAAAGATGTTATCGGACCTAGTGGAAAGATGATTAACAAAATTATTGATGCAACTGGTGTTAAAATTGATATTTCAGATGATGGCAAAGTATTTGTTTATGGAACTGACACAAATAGTTGCCAAAAAGCAATGGATATGATTTTAGATGTTTCAAAAGTCATTGAAGCAGGAAATATCTATACAGGCAAAGTTAGTAGAATTATGAACTTTGGAGCCTTTGTAGATTTAGGTGGAGGAAATGAAGGTTTATTACACATTTCTAAAATTTCTAGCAAAAGAGTTGAAAAAGTAGAAGATGTATTAAATGTAGGAGATGAAGTTACTGTTAAAGTTTCTGAAATCGATGACCAAGGCAGAATTAACTTAAATATGAAGGATTTAGAGGCTCATAGCCAAGAATAATAAAAAGGAGCAAGAGACGTGAAAGCAGAGGAAACACAAAAAAGAATGACATTTTCACTTATTATTCCGATGAAAAATGCTGATAGATATATAAGAAATGCATTAAATAGTATAGCGGAGCAAGAATTTGATGATATCCAAGTAATAGTAGTAGATGATAATTCAGATAGTACAGATATTTCTCAATATCTTGTTAATGAATGGAAAAGACAGCATCCTAATATAAATTTACAGCTATTAAAGACATCGAAGGAACAAGGCGGTCCGGGAGGAGCCAGAAATATAGGGCTAGATCGTGCAATAGGGGAATATATTTTATTTCTTGATGCTGATGACGAATTAAATCAAGGAGCACTATATAGCATAAAGAAAACTATAGAGGCAAATCCCACTACTGATATTTTTGTATTAGGAAATCAGCTAACTAGATGCGATAATTATGGAAATGCTATAGCAACTCTAAAGACACCAATTGGCAAAATTCAAGAGTCTAGATTTTTTCAGATAGGAGTAAATACAGCAGGGACGATTTGGAATCAGTGTATTAGAAGGTCTTTATTTGGAGAGAAAGATGATAAGGATAAGATTAGATTTAAGCCGAATTGCAAATTTGAAGATTTATCAACTAAAGTAAGTTTATTTGTTAGAAACAAGAAGGATATAAAAACAGTGCCAAAAAGAACTCATACTCAGTTTAGCAGACCAAATACCAGCATTACAGGAACATTATCACTAAAAGATATACAACGATTAAGGGAAGCACATTATGAAATTGCAAATATAAAAGATAGTGAGCAAAATCTTAGTAGAAAAGATAAAGTTTATATAGATGCTAGAAAGGTGTCTTTTATACTTGTTTGTGGTTGGTTAGTTCAAAAGGCATTGAGAAATAAACTAGATAGATATAGAATTAGAAAACAAGAAGAAAAGAGAGAGTTAGCAGAACAAGAAAAATTGGAAAGGTAAGAAATTAAAAAAAGAACTTTCTTAAGAATTGCTTAAATCTAGTTATAAAAGTTGAAAAAAGAAAATAGCAAT
>CAJUSU010000049.1 GCA_910589185.1 uncultured Clostridia bacterium | reverse complement strand
AAGTGTCTTTTTAAACTGTCTACTTTTTCTTGACTAGTTCATAATAAGGTCTTTTTATAAAATAGCTAATTAAGCTAATTCAACAGTTGCACCAGCTTCTTCTAATTGAGCTTTAATTTGTTCAGCTTCTTCAGCAGCAACGTTTTCTTTAACGTTTCCACCATTGTCAGCTAAAGCTTTAGCTTCAACTAATCCTAAACCAGTAATTTCTCTAACGATTTTTATTACTGCAATTTTAGAAGCTCCAGCATCCTTTAATACAACAGTTTTTGAAGATGATCCTTCTGCTTCAGCACCTGCAGCAGGAGCAGCAGCTACAGCTACAGCACTTGGATCTACTCCAAATTTTTCTTTCATAGCATCAACTAATTCTTTTACTTCAAGAATAGTCATTTCGCTTATAGCGTCAATAATTTCATTTGTAGATAATTTTGCCATTATAATCTTCCTTCCTTTAATTAGTTTTCCTCACCTAATTTGTCGGCATATAAATTAAGTGCAACAGATAGATTTTTTACGTGTTCTATCAAGCCACCAGCAAACATAGTAAGTAATCCTTCCATAGATGGAATAGATGCATATTCTTTGATTGTATCAATTGATACAACTTCGCCTTTGATAATACCAGTAATAACTTGTACATTCTTATGGTTCTTTGCAAATTTATCAAGAACTTTAATTGGTTCAAGTAATTCTTTACCAAAAACAATAGCATTTGGACCTTCTAGGAATTCACTTAGATCAATTTTCATATCATCTAAAGCTCTTTTTACTAAAGTATTTTTGTATACTTTAACTTCACTACCGATGTTTTTTAGATCTCTACGTAATTCTTGCATATCAGAAACAGTTGATTCTGAATATTTAAATAAAATAACAGATTCTGAATTCTTTAATTTATTTGTAATCTCAGCAACTACTTCTCTTTTAGATTCTAGAATTTTCTCGCTTGCCATATATGTCCTCCTTTTGATTTTATAAAAAAACTTTCCTGATAAGGAAAGTTATTATATACATAAAAAGATATATAACTCTCCCTCGGTAGGATTATTAAGATTTCTCCCCTACTGTCTTCGGTACTCGTTTTTTCACTTGTTAATATAACATGTTAAATATTACATGTCAATAGAATTTTGATCTACATGGATACCAGGACCCATAGTTGTAGATATAGAAATATTTTGAATGTATTTTCCTTTAACAGTGCTTGGTTTAGCTTTGTTAATAGTACTTAATACATATAATACATTCTCTTTTAAAGCATCTTCAGTGAATGATACCTTACCAACTGAACAGTGAATGTTTCCATAAGAGTCTGCTCTGTATTCGATCATACCCTTTTTAACATCTTCAACTGCACGTTCTGGTGTTGGAGTAACTGTTCCAGTTTTAGGATTTGGCATTAATCCTTTTGGTCCTAAAACTTTACCAATTTTTCCTAATGAAGGCATCATTTCTGGAGTAGCGATGATTACATCATAATCAAACCAATTTTCATTAGCGATTTTATCAATCATATCTTGTTCTCCAACAAAATCTGCACCAGCTGTTTTAGCAGCTTCTGCTTGAGCACCTTTAGCTAAAACTAAAATTCTTTTAGTTTTACCATTACCATTAGGTAATATTAGAGATCCTCTTAATTGTTGATCAGCCTTTTTTGTATCAATATTAAGTTTTATTGCTAATTCAACGGAACTATCAAATTTAGTAGTACTTGTTTCTTTAGCTAACTTAACTGCTTCACTAATTTCATAGTTTTTATTTTTTTCTACTTTTTTTGAAGCTTCTACATATTTCTTTCCAAATTTTCTCATTGTTATACCTCCCATCATTTATTTGTGGTTTAGCGGATATAGTTTATTAATTGTTATTAATAATTATTCTTCTGTATTTTCTTTTTCAGTTATTACTTCTACTTCAACGTTGTTATCTGCTGCTGAAGCTTCCATTTCTTCTAATTTAGCTTCTCTTTTAGCATCTTCAATCTCTTTAGCTGCTGCTTCTTTAGCTTCTTCAGCTAATTCAGCATCGTTAAGTCCAGATACAGCAACACCCATATTTCTTGCTGTACCAGCTACGATATTCATAGCTTCTTCAACAGTATAAGCATTTAAGTCTGGCATCTTAATTTCAGCAATTGCTTTTGCATCAGCTTTAGAAATAGTTCCAACGATTTCGTGAGCACCTTTTTTAGAGCCAGATTTAATCTTAGCATATTTTTTAATTAAATCAGCTGCTGGTGGTGTTTTTAATACAAAATCAAATGTTCTATCATCATATACAGATATTTCAACTGGGATAATATCACCCATTTTGTCTCTTGTAGCGTCATTATATTTTGTAACGAATTCTTGTAAATTAATTCCAGCAGGTCCTAATACTGTACCAACAGGTGGTGCAGGTGTAGCTTTTCCAGCAGGAATTTGTAATTTTATTTTCTTTACGACTTCTTTTGCCACGTAAAACACATCCTTTCGTATTTTCGCTTGTGGTTTAGGGCTAATCCGCATTCCCTCCCACCTACTAAATTAAACTTTAGCAATATAGATATTAACATAAAAAACCATAAATATCAACATTAAATCATTTCTTTTTTGAAGGTTTGTCCTTTTTTTACTATTTTATGATACCTTATATTAAATAATGACTATTCAAAGCTATGATGTAATGTATGTGGATAAACAGCTATTTCTATAATAAAAGATGATTAACAAAGATCAAAATGCTGTTTTTTATTTCCCTAAATAGGTTATTTTAGCATATCCATGACCTGAATTTCCTGTCATAGTAGATTTACCATCATGAGAAGGCATACCAG
>CAJUSU010000048.1 GCA_910589185.1 uncultured Clostridia bacterium | reverse complement strand
TTAAAAAAAATAGTCATAACGGAATATTAGGACGATAGTTGTGCTCTTAATTTTGGCAGGAATTACACTAATGTATACCATAGGAGAAAATGGTATTATAAACAAAACTAAACAAGCAAAAGAAGCACATGAAAAAGCAGCATATGAGGAAAGAATAAGACTAATCGGTATTGGGTTGCAACCAGATAGAACACTGAATGGCTGGGACAACCAAGAATATATGAACGTATATGCGGAAAAAATAAGGGAAGATAACCTATTTTTAGAAGCAGAAGTAAGCGAACCATTTATGGATTACGAAACAGAAAAAATAACGATAAGAGTAATAACAAAAGAAGGATGGATCTATTGGATAACAGAAGATAATATTGAACTGAGAAAAACAGGAGAAATACCTGAGAAAAAGCCAACAGAAATATGGGCAGCTTTAGAAGGAAATACATTAAGATTTTATACCAAAGAAGAAAATGCAAGAAAAAATGGTGGAAAAGTATATGAAAATGTCAAAGGAAAAACGTTTACACGTGATAATACAGCAGAAACAGTAGATACACCATGGTTTGTAGATAAAGATAAAATCAAGGCCGCAGAATTTGTAGATGAAGTAGCACCAGAATATATGGCATATTTCTTTTCAGACTTAGATATGCTAGAAACAGTAGATATGAGAAAAGTAAAGATAGTAAATGTAACAGATATGTATGGAATGTTTTTAAATTGTCATAATTTAAAAGAAGTAGAGACAGTAAAATTTAATACTAGTAAAGTAGAAAATATGGGCTGGATGTTTCTAAACTGCAGCAGTTTGACTAAATTAGATATGTCAAGTTTTGACACAACAAATGTAACAAATATGGAAGTTATGTTTAACGGATGTAGTAGTTTAACAGAATTAGATGTATCTGGTTTTAATACTTCTAACGTAACAACTATGAGATCAATGTTTGCAAATATGACAAACTTACAAAGTATAGATGTATCTATTTTTGATACGAAAAATGTAACAAATATGGCAACAATGTTTTATAATTGCACTAGTTTAACCAATTTAGATTTATCAAATTTTGACACTACTCAAGTAATGAATATGCAATCAATGTTTGCACGCATGACAAATTTAAAAAGTATAGATGTGTCTAATTTTAATACAAAAAATGTAACAAATATGACAACAATGTTTTATAAATGTACAAACCTAACAAGGTTAGATTTATCTAATCTTAACACTAGTCAAGTAACTACTATGCAGAATATGTTTAATGATTGTGAAAGCTTAACAGAATTAAATATATCCAATTTTGATATGAAAAATATTACTAATTTTGATGATATGTTTTTTGAAGTAAAAAATGATATTGCAATAATAACAAATTCAAGCATGAAAATATGGTTAAATACTAATTATCCTGCTTTTAACAATATAATTACAATATAAAAAACAAAAAAATTCAGGCAACCGTTTTATCAATCGGTTGCCTGGACTCGCTTTAATTTATTTTCCATGTGGCTCTATTTGGTCTGTCAAACCCAACAAATAGTCCACAGAAGTATGGTACAAATCTACAAGACGTGTTATTTTATCAATATCAATAGCAACTTCGCCAGTTTCATATCTTGAATAGTTTTGTTGAGAACAGTGAATTGCTTTAGCAACCTCAGCTTGTGTATAATGGTGTTCTTTTCTCATTTCTTTAATTCTTAAATTCATAATTTTGGCTCCTAAAATATAGTTTATACTATTATCTTAACAAAAATAAAGCGAGAAAACAATAGCTTGTTATTGATAAAAGCAAAATTTCCACATATAATGACTAAAAAAGATAGGGAGGAAAGTATATGTTTATTGTAGACGGACATTGTGATACAATTCAAGTAGCATTAGATAGAAATATGGATTTAGAGGAGGGAAGCTTAAGTTTTAACCTAAAGCAAGCGATGCAAAAAGCACCAATATTGCAAATGACAGCAGCATATATTAGTCCAAAGTATGAAAAATCTTTTCAAAGAGCATGTGATATTATCAATCATTTTGAAAGACAAATAAAAAAATATCCAGAAGAATTACTGCAGGTAAAAACAAAAGAAGATATCTTAACAGTAGAGCAAGAAAAAAAGATTGGTTGCCTATTAACCATTGAGAATGGGAGAGCAATAGAAGATAAACTAGAAAATATAGAATACTTTTACAAGAAAGGTGTTAAAGTGATGTCTATTACATGGAATGAAGATAATTTGCTGGGTTGTGGTGCTTTAACAAAACAAGATAATGGTTTAACTGAGTATGGAAAACAGTATGTTCAAAAATTAAATGAAAAGAAAATGATTGTAGATGTTTCACATAGCTCAGAAAAGACCTTTTGGGATACAATAAAGATAAATGAAAGACCTAGCATTGCGACACATTCTTGCTGTTATTCTTTATGTCAGCATCCTAGAAATTTAAAAGACGAACAGATAAAACAAATTGCTAGAAATAATGGTATTGTTGGAATTTGTTATTGTACTAACTTTTTATCAGAAACGGGCATAGCAGGAACAAAGGAAATTGCAGAACATATTGCACATATTGCAAATCTAGTGGGAGTTGACTGTGTAGGACTAGGCAGTGACTTTGACGGATTAGATGAGAATGAAATACCAACAGATTTGAAAAATATAGGGCAAATAGATAACCTAGTACAGGAGTTAAAGAAAATAGGGTTTCAGGAAGACGAGATTGAGAAAATTATGGGGAGAAACTGGATTAGAGTAATAGAGAAATTTATGTAAAAGTGCTTTAACTTTGGTGCAGTAGCTAATATTTAGTTACTGCTTTTTGCACAAAATCTCCAAAAAACCTTTTAAAATCTCTATTTTTATAGTATGATAG
>CAJUSU010000047.1:238-3372 GCA_910589185.1 uncultured Clostridia bacterium | reverse complement strand
ACTTCTCGATAAAGCGATGAATCCGCTTAAACGGCTTTTTCTGCCGCTGATGCTGTTGCTGCTGCCTCCTCACCATCTGAGCATACCCTTTGCACGCAGTAGTGCGAGAAGGAGTCCGCCCCATGGGCTCGAAAGCAGGTGTCGAAGCGTCACGTTCAATCTGATCGATAATCGATTGCGTAGACGTCCCAAAGATTACTGAAAGTTCCCGCCTAAAATCCATCATCAAACCAACCTCCAAAGTTTATACTATTGCACTAAGCAATGTACCCTCTATTATATACTAAAATGGCGGAAATGTCAAAGGAATAATGGGGGAAACAAGATAAGAAAACATTTTTTTAAAATAAAAATAAAATGCTTGACAAAACAAAAATTTGGTATATAATAGCGATATACAAACGAAAATTCGTATAATAGGAGGCTATTATGATAACCACTTTACATATTGAGAATGTAGGAATAATTAATGATTTATCCATTAATTTAAATGAAGGTTTTAATGTATTAACAGGTGAAACAGGAGCTGGTAAAACATTAATTATTGGCTCACTTGCTATTCTAGCAGGAGGTAGATTTTCCAAAGAAATGATACGAAATGGAGAAGATTATTCTTTCATTGAAGCCAATTTTTATTGCCCTAATCATGAACAATCTATAGAGGGAAATATCATTATTTCAAGAGAAATACATAGTAATGGTAGAAGTTCTTGTAAAATTAATGGACGTTTAGCAACAGTTAATGAATTGAAAGAGCTAATGTCACAAATTATTGATATTCATGGTCAACATGATAGTCAACTTATTTTAAATCAAGCAAAACATATTACTTATTTAGATAACTTTGTAGGAAAAGAACTAGAAAAAGAATTAAAAACTTATCAAGAGAAGTTAAGAGAATACAAGAATTTAAAACAAGAACTAAAAAATACCTATGGAGAAGAGCAAGAAAAAGAAAGAAGACTTGACTTACTTCGTTATCAAGCAGAAGAAATAGAAAATGCTAAATTAAAACCTACAGAAGAAGCAGAGTTGGAAGAAAAACATAAAATGATGCAAAATGCAGAAAAGTTAAAAGAAAATTTAACACAAATTGATAATGAGCTAAATGAAGTTGCAGTAACTGCCATTAGTAATGCAATTCGTAGTTTAGAAAAAATTCAAGATTGTGGTCAAGAATATGACGAAAAACTAAGCATTTTAAAAAGTAGTTATTATGATATTCAAGAATTAGCAAGAGATTTTAGCAGTATGAAAGAAAATATCGATTTTGATGATACACAAAGAAACAAAATTGAAGAACGTTTAGATTGCATTTATTCTCTAAAAAGAAAGTATGGAAACACAATAGAAGAAATACTAGCATATGGAGAAAAGGTAGCAGAAGAAATCCATAAAATTGAAAATTTAGACGAATATCATACTAAAATAAAGAAACAAATAAAACAGCTAGAAGAACAAATGCAAGAAATTGCAACTAGAATGAGTAAATTAAGAAAACAGTATGCCAAAGTACTATCTGAAAAAGTAAATAATCAACTAAAAGAACTAGAAATGATAAATGCTAAATTTGAAGTACAAATATTAGAGGAAAATAATTTCAGCGAAAATGGAACCGATAATGTAGAATTTATGATTTGCACCAATGTAGGAGAAGGAATGAAGCCACTTAGCAAAATTGCATCAGGAGGAGAAATGGCAAGAATTATGCTTGCTATCAAAAATGTTCTAGCAGATGTAGATGAAGTAGGAACATTAGTATTTGACGAAATAGATACTGGAATTAGTGGAAAAGCAGGACAAGCAGTAGGAGAAAAAATGAAAGAAATTGCGAAAAACCACCAAGTCATTTGTATTACACATTTACCAGCTATTGCAGCAAAAGGAGATTATAATTACTATATTCATAAACAGACAAAAGAAAATAAAACATATACCAATATCAAACAACTAAACGAAGAAGAAACTATTGAGGAAATTGCAAGGATTTCTTCAGGAGAAATTACCGAAATTGCAAAAGCACATGCAAAAGAGCTAAGAAAAGCTAGTTAAGAAGGGTATCAAAGTAAAAAATATGTGCAGTTACGATATACATATGAGTAAACAACATAATACATCCCGAATGAGAGTATATTATATTTATTTTTAATCTGTATGGAAATGTATAGCAAAATATGATAGAATTTGTTACATATTATAAATAAAAGGGAGTATTGGAATGGAAAGTGATAAAATAAAGAAAATAAAAGAAGAATGCAACAAATTAAAAGATGAAGGTAGATTATTATTAAAGTCTTTTGCAATTGAATGTGAAATAATAAAGAAACCTGAAGAAGAGAGTAAATTACCTAGTTTTGGATTAGATTATCAAAAATGGTATTCTAAGAGTTATTTAGTAATAAAACAATTCTTACCAGACAGACTATCTGATTTTGTTAGTTTATATAAATTGGATAAGAGAAAAGAAATTGATTATTCAACCTATACAATATCTGATGCACTGATTGGAATAACACTTCGTAATAGTTTTGGAGAGATAAAAATTTCTCCCAAAAGTGTAATTAGTAAATTTGAGCAACAAATAACTATTATAGATTCAGTCTTAGCAGTATTAGATAGCAATTTAATTAATATTCAACAATTAGTGCAAGCAGATATTTTTGACTCTGAAATAGATTCTGCAAAGGAATTACTGAAAAAGGGATTCGTTCGTGCTGCAGGAGCAATTTGCGGAGTAGTATTAGAGAAACATTTCTCCACTGTTCTTGATAGTCATTCTTTAAGCATATCAAGGAAAGATCCTACTATTAATGACTATAATGAATTATTAAAAAGCCAAGATATAATAGACATTCCTACATGGAGACATATTCAATTACTAGGAGACATAAGGAATTTATGTGACCATGATAAAAAACAAGAACCAACAAAAGATCAAGTTCAAACTTTAATTGATGGAACGGATAAAATAATAAAAACCGTATTTTAATATATAAAAATTGATTAGATTTCGTACTCATTGTGTTCAAGAAGTATTTCGAAAATTATTAAGTAAAGAGTAAAATATATATTGACATATTACAAAACAATATGTTATAAATAAAAAGAAAAGTATTTAGAATGAACTGTAGCAA
>CAJUSU010000047.1:0-212 GCA_910589185.1 uncultured Clostridia bacterium | reverse complement strand
GCTGAGGCTGTACACACACACACACACACACACAAGTGATTTTATAGAAAACAATAGAAAGAATAAATTAACGAATAACCAGAGTAACCTAGTTGTATGTATCAAACATGCTACAACAGGTATTACTCTGGTTGCTTTGGTTGTAACAATAGTTGTGCTTTTAATTCTAGCAGGTATTACACTTACTTATGTTATGGGAGATAATAGTGTGT
>CAJUSU010000046.1 GCA_910589185.1 uncultured Clostridia bacterium | reverse complement strand
CTCTTGCCCGATCCGGGAGAACCGAGAATAAATCCGTTTGGATTTTTCAGCATAAGACGGTTGAATATAATCATATTGTTTGACAGTGCGTTCAGACCGTAATACATTCCGTTCCTCTGCGAAATTTCCTTGCTTGAAAAAGGAAGAAATACCGCCGTGCTCTCCGTTGTTAGAGTACGTCTTATTTTCAGCGTACAGTTTCCTATGGGCAGTACGCTCTGAAGTCCCTTTTCCTGCTGATATTTCAGTGTTGACACCGAGCATATATGTTTTCTTATAACTGATTCTACTGTTTCCGTGTTATTCTCCAGTTCTTCAAAGTCCTTTGCCGTCACCATTATTATCACATTGTCAAGAAACATTTTCTGATTCTTGGATCGGAGATCGTCAAGAAGTTCCTCAGCTTCTGCAAGACTGTGCTTCAAGTCCTCATTTATTACGTCGGAAGTATATCCCGACTGTATGGCTTTCTTCTCTGCCTGCAATTTATTTGCTCTCATAGACGTAAGCTGCCTGCTTACTATTTTCAGCGCCTTGTACGGGTCTACCGGTGAGATATTCACCGTCACCATAACATCAAGATTTGTATTTGCAATGTCTGTCAGGAGGTCGTCCTTTAAGCTTGCCGGCATATCCTTTATAAACATGGTTCGGGCGTACTTGTCATTCCACATAAAGTAATCTTTTTTAAACTCAAAATAATCTGGACAGCAGTATTCTCTTTCGAGCTGCCTGTGGAAATCCTTTATATTCAAAAGCGGTATCTTTTCATCAACGCTTCTGAATATGTCTTTCATAAGATTTACCCTGTCATTTGAGGTCAGAGGAGTCAGAGCAGAACCGATTTTCTTAAATGCGTTTGTAAGCTCCAAGTCAATGGAAATAAACTTTGACTGCGCCGTTTCAAGGTCTGCCGACTGCACCGTTACCGTCAGATATTTATTTCTGATAATACCGTTTTGCCCCTGTTCCATTTTATCCACAAGCATATCATTGTACACATCAACATACTTGTCAAAATCGTTTCCCTTGTGCTTTAAAAGCACCATTTTATTGAAGTCAGCTTTATTGACTCTGTTGTTATGTACTGTTATCTGTAAATCAGCCGATGTATCAAAACTGTTCAAAACCGAACAATAACCGAGGAATATTCCCTCCTGTTCCTCCTGCTTTGCTATTGAATAATTCACATCTTCAAATCGGTATGTTTTGCTGTACTTGTTATCGTCAACCTTCATAATTCCGTCAGCACACAAACATTTATACGGTAATGTTTTCTGCGCTGTTTTCGGGACTATGCGTTTGACGCGCCTGCTTTTTTTAGCAGGCTTCGGCTTTTTCTGTTTATCAAGACGTATACTGTCACGTTCCTTTGCCGATAATTTGGATATATCCTCCGTTTCCGACAGCTTTTTCTTTTTTACTTTTCTTTTTGCTACTTTTTTTCTTTGGTTTTTCTTCTTTTTTTTCTATCTTTTCTTCTGTCGTTTCTTTTGAAACTGCTGCTTCTTCAGCTTTTTTATTCTCTTCTTCCATATTTTTCTCCCTTAAATAAGTATATACTTTCCTTTGGAATAATATTACCATAATTATTTTATATTTACAATAAAAATTATTCGATATTTTGTCAGATTTTAGAAAATTTTCTTTAATTATACTAGACAATTTTTTTCTTTTTTAATATAATTATTTTAGGAAATTTTAGAAAAGAGGGATATTTTATGCTAGGACACATGATAGCTTATATTCGTAAAGATAGAAAATTAACAAAGGCTAGTATTTCTAAAGGAACTAACATTAACACAGGACATTTAACACACATTGAAAAAGGTGAAAGAAATCCTAGTCATAAAGTATTAAAAAATATGTGTAAAACAATGGGTATTCCTTATAGACCTTTAATGTATACTTATGATAGAGAAGTTACAGAAGAACAAGAAAGCTATAAATTAGAGAGTCATATCGCTTATGATAAAATTCCTGCTGTAGATTTATTAGGTGGATTTATTGAATGTCCTCTTTCTGCTCCAGGAGCTTGCATTGCTGTTAAAATGACTGATATTTCTATGGAGCCTAAAATAAAAAAAGATTCTTATGCTTATGTTGAATTTAATGCTCCGCTTGATAACAAAGATATCGGGTTATTTTTCTACCAAAATCAATATCTTATCCGTAGATTTATTGTCCGCAAGGACGGTATTGCTTTGAGATCTGAAAATAGAGCAGATATTCCTGACATTTGTTTAGATCCTAAAGATGCTTTTTACATTGTTGGTAAAGTAGTTGGAAGTACAGATGTAACTGAGCCTTAATTATAATTTAAAAACTATTTTTTCTTTTTTATAAGATATTTTTAGTTTTTTTGTCAGAAATACTTGAATAATCTATTTTTTAATATTATAATATCACAATAGATAAACAAGAGATAAATAAGGAGAAAATTAAATGGAATTAGTAAAAAATATTTTCTTTAATACAGATAAGTTAGTTGAAAATACAAAAGTAAAGATTTCCTATGCAGGTAGTCTTTTTCAAGATAAATCTGAAGAAGTGTTTATTCATTATGGCTTTGGCCTAGAATGGACTAATTTAGGCGAAGTTAAGATGGAGAAAACAGAATTAGGTTTTCAAGCTGAAATAGAATTACTTTCTAGTGAAACTTTTAATTTCTGTTTCAAAAATGAAAAAGGTGAATGGGATAATCATGATGGACAAAATTATATTTTCCCAATTGAAAAAGTAGAACTTGCTTTAGTTGCACAAGAAGAAACTACTTTAGATGCTCCTAGAAAATTGAGAAAATCTTATATCTGGAGCAAAAAAATACGTTTAGCCATTTATAAAGTAATCACTTATCTTCCTAAATTAATTTCAGGAAATTATAAAAGAAAAATTTCAAATGAATAATTAATAAAATCTCGGCTGAGCCGAGATTTTCGTTTTTCTATTCTTAAATATACCAACCACCATTTATTGAAATCACTTGTCCTGTAGTATATTCATCTTCAATTAACCATTTTGCACATTTGGCAACATCTTTTGCTTTACCAATACTATCAAGAGGAATTTCTCTTTTCACTTCTTCCCATTCTTCTTCTGTCACGTTTTTATTCATATCTGTATCAATTGCTCCTGGTGCAATACTATTTACTCTAATATGTGAAGGGCCAAGTTCTTTTGCTAATGCTTTTGTCATTCCATCTATTCCAGCTTTCGTTACACTATAGTGAACTTCGCATGATCCCCCAGTTACTCCCCATATAGACGAAATATTGATAATACTACCTGCTTGCTTTTCTAACATATATGGTACTACTTCTTGTGTACAATAAAATACGGAGTTTAAATTCGTTTGTATCATTTTATTCCAATCTTCATCTGTTATTTGTGTAAATAACTTTTCTTGTGCAATTCCTGCATTATTAATCAATACATCTATTTTATGAAATTTCTCTATTGCAAATTGAATTAATTTTCTAACATCTTCTCTTTTTGAGACATCCGCTTTAAAAATTTCTATCTTTTTTCCTTGTTGCAACAATTCTTGTTTTATTTCTTCGGCTGCATGTTCTGACTGATTATAATTTAAGATAACTTTATAATCTTCTTCAGCAAGCAACTTTACTATTGAAGCTCCTATTCCTCTAGAGCCTCCTGTTACTATTATTACTTTATTTGTCATATTTCTCTCACTTTACTAGAAATTACTAACAAATTTCAGTACACCAGCTTTTTTAAAGAATTCAAAAATATAAATTAACAAAAGCAAAAAACTAGACAAGTTGTCTAACAAGCCTAGTTTTAAGTAATGGAGCCACTTATCTGATTCGAACAGATGACCTACTGATTACAAGTCAGTTGCTCTACCAGCTGAGCTAAAGTGGCATATTGGTGACCCCGACGGGAATCGAACCCATGTCTCCGCCGTGAAAGGGCGATGTCTTAACCGCTTGAC
>CAJUSU010000045.1 GCA_910589185.1 uncultured Clostridia bacterium | reverse complement strand
ATAAAAAATGCACCACAAAAAGGCACTATCAGAACTTATATGCCAAATAGTGAATCAGGAAGACTCTATACTTATGAAGAACAATTTTTAGTAGAAGATAAACTAGAATATAAAGGAAGTAGTAATAGTAATTCTTCTAACTTAGAAATAGGTAGTAAAGGCGGACCTGTTTTAATTCGATTTAGTAATAGCAATATTGGTAATTATGTTTCTGATAAAGATAAGGAGATAATTCATAATAGTACATTATTAAAGAAAATAAAGGCAACTAATGAAGAAATTAAATTTAATGTTACTTGTGATTTTATGATAGAAACTACAAATGCTAAATATCAAGCTGAAATTAATTTAGATTTACCAACAGGAAATTTAGATGAAGAAGAAAATTGCTATTTAGAAAAAACAGATATGAAGGATATCGTATTTAAGAGAGTAAAATGATAACGAAAGGCTCCGTAAAACTTAAAAATTCTCTTGCTAAACAAAACAAAAAAGTATATAATACAAAGGTATGAAGTTTTAATTCTAGCCATTGTATGGAGAGTAAAACCAACAAAAGCCTATGAACCTTGTCAGGTCCGGAAGGAAGCAGCAATAAGTGGATACTTTTGTGTGGCATTTATTCTCCATAGAGTGGCTAATGAAAAAGAGCTTTGTACCTTTTTTATCATTTACTGAAAGGAGCAGGAAGATGGCATATACCGCATTATATCGAAAATTTAGACCACTAAAATTCGAAGATATGGTAGGGCAAGAACATATTACAAAAACTATTCGCAATCAAATTATAGCTGGAAGAGTGGGGCATGCTTATTTATTAAATGGTGGTAGAGGAACTGGAAAAACAACAACAGCCAAGATTTTAGCAAGAGCAGTGAATTGTTTAAATCCTCAAAATGGCGAGCCATGTAATGAATGCGAAATCTGCAAGGCTGCTTTATCAGGTTCTTTGACCGATATTGTGGAAATGGATGCTGCTTCTAATAATAGTGTAGATGATATTAGAGCAATTCGTGATGAAGTCAACTTTTTACCAACTCTAGCAAAATATAGAGTCTATATTATAGATGAGGTTCATATGCTATCAACAGGAGCTTTTAATGCATTGTTAAAAACTTTAGAAGAGCCACCATCACATGTAAAATTTATTTTGGCTACAACAGAGCCACAGAAACTACCAGCAACAATTCTTTCAAGATGTCAGCGTTTTGACTTTAAAAAGATTTCAAATGGTGACATTAGTAAAAGACTACAATATGTTTGTGATGAAAGTAAAATTGAAATCACAAAAGAAGCTTTAAGTATTATTTCTATTTTAGCAGAGGGTGCTATGAGAGATGCTTTAAGTATCTTAGAAAGATGTTTACAAGAAGGAAGCGAAAAAATAGATGAAGACTTAGTAAAAGATTTAGTAGGAATTCCAAAACTAGCTTTTATCACCCAGATAATAGAGGCAGTTATCAATAATGATATTGAAAAAACAATTACAACAGTAGAAGCGGTTATGCAAGAAGGAAAAGACCTAAATAATCTTTTATGGGAATTGATAAAATATACAAAAGATATTTTGGTATGGAAAACAACTGAGAAATTAGAGATTTATAATCAAGAAGAATTAAAACAAATAGCAGATATTGCAAAAAAAGTTTCCAAAGAAAGACTATTACAGATCATTTATATATTATCTGAGTTAGAAAATAATATGAAGTGGTCTTCACAAAAAGCAGTATTATTTGAAGTAGCTATGATAAAACTATGTGGCCCAGTCATTGAAACAGAAAAAAGTGCAAACATGGCAGGTTCAGAGGTAGTAGAAAACTTAAAAGCAAGAATCACTGAACTAGAGAGAAAAATAGCACAAGGAAGTTTTCAAACAAATAATACATCTGAGAGAGCAAAGAGTTCTAGCACAAGAGAGAAGATAGAAAAAAAAGAGCCAATAGATTTTAGTAAGCTAAATATTGAAAAGTTAGAGTTTTGGCCTAAGATTATTAATCAATTAAGAGAAGAAAGAAAAATGATATTAGCAACAAATTTAATGAGTACAATTGCTACATTAATTAATGATATGACAGTGGGTATTGTTTTTCAAAATGGATTAACACCATTTATCAAAGCCACTATGGAACGCCCAGAAAATGTACAAGAATTAGAAAGGCTTGTTTCTATAGAATGTGGTAAAGAAATGAGAATTAAATTATTAGATAATCAAGATGCCATTTTAGAGCAAAAGGCAAAAGAAGCGGAAGCACAAAATCCAATTAAGGATTTAGGAATTCCAGTGAATGAAATAGAAGAGTAAAGGAGAGAAAAAGTTATGTCAAAAAGAGGTGGATTCCCAGGAATGGGTGGAGGATTTGGCGGAATGAATTTAAATCAATTAATGAAAGAAGCCAAAAAAATGCAAGCAGATATGGAAAAATCACAAACAGAACTTGCAGCAAAAGAATTTGACGCAAGTGTTGGCGGAGGAGCAGTTTATGTAAAAGTATCTGGAAACAAAGAAGTAAAGGAAATTACAATTAAGAAAGAAGCAGTTGACCCAGATGATGTAGAAATGTTACAAGATTTAATCCTAAGTTGTGTAAATGAGGCACTAAGAAAAGTAGATAGTGCACAAGCGCAAGAGTTAGGTAAATACAATATTCCAGGCATGATGTAAGAAAAGGGAGAAAGACATGAGCTACTATGCACCATCAATAGAAAAGTTAATAGAAGCATTTGAAAAATTGCCTAGTATCGGAAATAAGACAGCAGCTAGGCTTGCTTTTCATATGTTAGATGCTACAGAAGAAGAAACAAATGAATTTGTAAAGGCCATTTTAGAAGCAAAAAGTAATTTAAAATATTGTTCACAATGCTATAATATTACAGATACAGATCCTTGTCCCATTTGTGGTAATCAAAACCGTGACCATTCTATTATTTGTGTAGTAGAAGATGTTAGAGATGTAGTGGCAATGGAAAGAACACACGAATTTAAAGGAGTTTATCATGTACTACATGGTAGTATTTCTCCAATGAATGGGGTGGGTCCAGATGATGTTAAAATTAAAGAATTGCTTTCTAGATTAATGGGTGGAGAAGTAAAAGAAATTATTTTGGCTACAAATCCACGCGTAGAGGGAGAAGCAACTGCAATGTATATATCAAAATTAGTAAAACCATTAGGAATTAAGGTTACTAGAATTGCCCATGGCATTCCTGTGGGCGGAGACTTAGAATATACAGATGAGGTTACTTTAAGTAAAGCTCTAGAAGGCAGAAGAGAAATATAATGTCGCACTTAGGGACGTTAGTTAAGTGCGACATCTGTCCCTAAGTACGACATTTTTATCAATTTGATAATAATATTTCACAAATCGTTTTCGTAGAATACTGCTTCGTAAATTTTGCAGTATTTTTTTTCATTTTCTCTAATGTATCAGAAGAAGCAAATAAATTAGCGATCAATTCTTCTGACTTATCCTCTTTCTTTATCCAAATGCCGACTTCGTTAGAAACTAGAAATTCTGCGTTTTCTTCTTCTTGACCGAGGAATAGGATTGATGATGACCATGGGAAGTTTTGAAGCTAAGCTTTCTGTAGTAGTAAGACCACCAGGCTTGGTTACTACTAAAGAAGCAATATGCATTAATTCTGGTACTTTATCAGTAAAACCTAAAACGCGAACCCTGCTTTGAGCATTATTTTCTTGGACTAACTGTTCAAAAGCTTCTTTCATTTTTTCATTTTTTCCGAGCAACTGCTACAATTTGATAATCAGGCACTTTTTGAATAAAGGCTTGCAAAATTTGAGAAGTTCTTTCTTTTCCTAAGCCAAACTCTCCTCCACCAAAGAAAAGAATCACTTTTCTACTAATATCTAGTTGAAACATTTCATAAATCTTTTTATCCTCAAAATTCTCAAAAAATCTATCAGACATAGGAATTCCTGTTACGTAAACTTTGTCCTTAGAAACGCCATATTCTACCATATTTTGCTTCATGGATTCATTTGAAACGAAGAAATATTCTGTAAACTCATGACCAATGAGCCATTGCTTATGCATAGCAAAATCAGTCATTATCGTGGCTAAAGTACAATTTAATTTTTCCTTTTTCTTCAAATAACTAACCATTTGACTACTAAAAGGGTGAGTAGAAATCACTAGGTCAGGTTTCTTTTCTTGCAATAAGTGATTTAGTTTTCTAGCCATTAATTTATTACTGTCTTTACTAATTTTTGAAAGCAAGCCTTTTTCAGAACCAGAATATACTTTTCCCCATAATTTAGGAGCTTTTTTAGCCATTTCACGGTAAGCGCCCGTTGTCACTTTTTCAATAGGTTTATTGATATATTTCATACAGTCTATCATTTCAACTTCTACATTTATATAGTGTTCTGAAATGTATTTCA
>CAJUSU010000044.1 GCA_910589185.1 uncultured Clostridia bacterium | reverse complement strand
TTATCTAGTCCTAATTTATGAATATAGTAACTTTTCACTAAAGTAGTTGGTAATACAGAAATTACAATAAATGCTATTATCACTATAAAATTCAATATTCTTTCTTTTCTTATTTTTTGCTTGAACTCTTTGCACATATAAAATAACAAATACATTACTGTTGCAATAATAAAAATGGAACTATTCATTCTCATCATATAAGCTATCATCATGAGAACGGACGATAACATAGCATATTTCCATTTTTTGCTTTCTGTATATTTCATCATAAAATACACACTAAACAAGCATAATGGTAAGCTTGGGACATCTCCATAAATAAAATTAGAAAGCATAATTAAAGGAAAGAAAGTAAGGCTCAAAGTAAATAATAATACTTTATTTGTTGGATGCTTTTTATGTATTTGCTGACTAATTTTATATAATCCATAAACTGTTAAGCAATTGCATACAATATTGATTAATCTTAATACCACAATGTACAAATCTGTATGGAATATTTTAAAACATAGATTGAATATAAACGCTAAACCAATTTGCTGTGTGTATCCTTGCACATATTCGCTTAAAGGAATTCCTGCATAAGTTACATTTGGCAAAAATTCTGTTAAGTCCCCTTTGTAAAAAGTTTGGGCTAAGTTGCAAACATGTACTTGATCTCCACCTACTCCTATTCTCACTAAAGCAACCCATAAAATATTTAATATCACATAAGTTACACAAGCTATTATTAATATTATTTTTTTCTTTTTTCCGCCTGTTTCTCTAAAATGCTTGTCCAATCTCTGTGTACTCCAAAATAGAAATCCACCTAATAAAGCAAGCCCTGCAATATAAATGACATTGTGCCATTCTATTGTAATATGCTCATGGGCATCTAAATGAGCTGTGAATAGCACATTTAATATAATAACAATTGCTAAAAATATTACTCCCAATAAATAAATTATCTTTTTCATTTCTTCCCCTTATTTCGATTGACAATGTTTCTATGATATAGTTTTTACTAATTCTTGATAAATATCTCCTTTTTCTTCAAAATTTTTAAAAAATCCGTAACTTGCTGCAGCTGGTGATAGTAAACAACTCTTTCCTTTCGTCGTTACTTGCTTAGCTGTCACTACCGCTTCTTCCATAGTATTTACTAGATAAGTTTTCTTTTCTATCTGGCTAGCAATGTCATGCCCCGTTTTTGGCATACAAATAATATGGTTCATTTCACTTTGATTAATAAACTCTATTAACTCTGTATAATCAATCCCTCTATCCATTCCACCAATAATTAAAGTATCTACGTTTGAAAGAGCCTTCACTGCTTCTATAGTTGCCTTTGGAATAGTAGCAATACTATTATCATAATAGGATACCCCCTCATAACTTCCTACTAATTGTAGCCTATGCCTTAATGGCTCAAATTGATTAATAGTATCAACTGCTTTTCTTAAATCTAACCCTAAGATTTCTGAAACACCTAATACAAACATCATGTTGTTTAAGATATAATCTCCTACTAGTTTACGTGGTTCTTGCGTATCATAGATTGGTTTATCTTCTAAAAATACAGTGTTATCTTTTACATAAATTTTACTTTCTTCTTTTCTTTCAAAACTAACAGAATATGCCTTTCCTTTTGCAGGTTCTAATACCTTTTGCATCATTTCATTATCTGAATTGTATAAGAAATAGTCTGTTTCTTTTTGATATTTATAAATATTACATTTTGCTTTTGCATAATCCTCATAAGAATTGTAATGGTCCAAATGGTCTGGAAAAATATTTAGTAATATTGCAATATTAGGAGAAGTTTTCATATATTCTAATTGATGTGATGACATCTCTAAAACAATAATTGTGTCTTTTGTAAGTTCTTCTATATAGTCAAATACAGGAACACCAATATTTCCTAATAAGATACTCTTTTTTCCTTGTTCTTGTAATATTTGATAAATCAATGAGCTAGTTGTACTTTTCCCCTTTGTGCCTGTCACGCCAATCGTAAAAACATTAAAAAACTCTAACAATAACTCTAATTGTGAAGTAATTTTATTAGCATATTCTTCTATATCCATTCCCGCAAAAGAAATTCCCGGTGCTTTTATAATGACATCATATTCTTCTAAATGGTCTAAGTATTCTTCTCCGAGAATAGCATATGATATTCTTGTCATTTTGTAATAGTTCTTCTGTTTTTTCAAAGTTTTCCTTTTGGTCTGCAATATAAATTAATTGGTCTTTTAAGTAGTTTCGCATTAGCTTATAAGTAGATTTTCCTTCTCTTCCAAAACCTAATATAATAACCTTTTTATCTTTCAAATAATGGATTAATTCTGTAATCATTCTTTTTCCCCTCATCATTTAGAATTAAATTTACGTCTTTTTGATATTGTACTAATAATAACTTAAAAAATTTCTTTTCTTAACCATTCATTTTGTTCTTCCGTCAAATGGTTCTCTTCGTTATATCTTTTGGTAATATCTTCTGTCATATTTACTAAACTAAAATGCTCTCTATAATACTCCAATAAATATGGCAATATTTGATGCTTTTGTTCTAAATCTGTTATGACTTTACTAACTGCAAAATTCACTTCCTCAAAAGTACCCACACAATCAAATGGTTTTGTATCTTTATTTCCTGTTAACTCTAAAAACGTATCTAATAATTCTTGTTTTTCAAATAAGTCCTCCCCAAAAATGTTGATTAGTTTTTGTGGATATAAATAAGGACTTAGAATGGTGTAAGCAAATAGGCACTTAGCACAATTACAACACCACTTCCATTCTTTTTCTTTACTTCCTACATTGCAACTTTTGAAAGTAGAGTGATATTGTTCATGTTTCGCAAATAGCTTCGCAATTTGTAATTCATTTAATGGTCTTAGAAAGCTAAAATACTTTACTGGTGCTTTTAAGTACTTAGAAACATAGTTCTCAAAATCGCACTCAAATTCAAAGCTTTTTGAATATTGATGATTTACTTTTTCTCCTACCACATTGGATTCATTGGCACTATTTTCATTGGATAAAGCAATATACTTTTTACTTGTCAAATATGCTACAAAATAAGACACAAAGGCAAGCATTGCTGAAAATGGAGTATGCCCATTGATAAATCCTTGACTATTTAATTCGATTAAATTTTTATCAATTGTTCTACGTATTTCAATGATATGTTCGTCATCTATTCCTGCAATTTTGGCACATTCTATAGTGACAGGCTTTGGATTGATAATTAAACAATAATCGTCTTTACTCCTTCTTAATGTCTCTAAAGTAACAACAGAATCTTTGCCACCACCAATAGGAATAATATATCCTTCTGATTTTTCTTGTATTTCTGGGTATTCTATTTGTTCTGTTTGTTTACATTCTATTTGCATAAAACTTTCTATATCTGTTTGAATTTGGTTACGATAAAATAATTCCCCTAATCCATAAAAATATAACTTCTTCCACCATTGTTTCTGTTCTTGATTTAGATAGTCACATTGTATAACCACCTTTGGCGAACAAGTACATTTCCAATAACTAATTAGCTCAACCATTCCTATATGAAATACCATATTTTTGACTTGTGCTGTATTTAAACTTTTTAATGGCAATTGTTTTTTATCTATTTGTAATTTTGGATGAAATTTGGTTAAATTTGGTATTTCAAATTCATATTCTAAATAAATTGCTTTTTCATCTTCGTGAACTGAATAACTACGATACCAAAATTCTTGATACGTTTCTCTATATTTCTTAAATTCTACTTTCTTATCCATGCTTTTCCTCTTTCTTTTGATTTCGGCTTTATTATATCCCATTTTTTAGAATGTGACAACTATTCAAACATTCTTTTCATTTTTTCCATAGCTTCTAATATTTCTTCCCTTTTTCCAAAAGCTGTTAGTCTAAAATATCCTTCTCCGCTTAGACCAAATCCACTTCCTGGTGTTCCTACTACATTTGCCTTCATAAGTAACTCGTCAAAAAATTGCCACGAAGCTTGGCTCTTTGGTATTTTAAGCCATATATATGGTGAATTTACTCCTCCATATATTTCATATCCCAATTCTTGTAGTCCTTCTTTTAATAGTCTTGCATTTTCTTGATAATACCTAATATTTTCTTCAATCCCTTTTTGTCCTTCTTCTGTATAAATAGCCTCTGCACCTCTTTGCGTAATATACGATACTCCATTAAATTTGCAACTACTTCTTCTTTTCCATAGTCCATTGATAGAAATTTCTTTTCCTTGTTTAGTATATCCCATTAATTCTTTTGGAATCACAACATAGGCACATCTAATACCTGTGAACCCTGCTGTTTTGGAAAAGCTCCTAAATTCGATTGCTACTTCTTTTGCTCCTTCAATTTCGTAAATAGAATGTGGTATATCCTTTTGCGTAATATATCTTTCATAAGCAGAATCAAACAGCAAAATCGCTTTATTTTCTTTAGCATAGTCCACCCATATTTTCAATTGTTCTTTTGTTAAGACTGTTCCTGTAGGATTATTTGGATAGCATAAGTAAATGATATCACATTTCTCTTTTGGTAATTCTGGTACAAAGTTATTTTCTTTTGTGCACGGTAAATAAATGATTTTTGTTCTACCTGCAATGATATTACTGTCTAAATAAACTGGATAAACTGGGTCTGTAATGGCTACTGTATTGGTGTTAGCAAATAAATCTGTAATATTGGCTGTATCACATTTTGCTCCATCGGAAATAAAAATCTCATCTTTGTCTATTGAAATTCCTTTTTTCTCATAATCTTCTTGTTGAATCTTCTCTCTTAAAAATTCGTATCCTTGCTCTGGTCCATATCCTTTAAAAGTTTCTGCTTGGTTCATTTCCATGCAAGCTTGTTCCATTGCTTTTGTAATGCTAAGCGGAAGTGGTTTTGTTACATCTCCTATTCCTAATCGAATAATCTTTCTATCAGGATATTCTTTCTTGTATTGTTCTATCTTTTGATTAATGGTAGAAAATAGATAATTGTCTTTTAAATTTAAAAAGTTTTCATTAATTCGTATCATAAGCCCTCCTAATATAAGAACCTTGATGTTTTTCACAATAAAAAACATCATAAAATGTAGTTCTCTTGTTACATTTTATGATGCTTTAATTAGGTTATTCTTAGGACCACCTATAAAAAACAGCTTACGAACTATAAAGTTTATAAGCTGTTGAACTTGGTGCCTCGAACTGGAATCGAACCAGTGACACAGGGATTTTCAGTCCCTTGCTCTACCAACTGAGCTATCGAGGCAAATAATATAAAAAATGGCGACCTGGAACGGGCTCGAACCGTCGACCTCTAGCGTGACAGGCTAGCGTTCTAACCAACTGAACTACCGGGCCAAAAAAATGGTGGGCGCAATAGGGCTCGAACCTATGACCTCCTGCTTGTAAGGCAGATG
>CAJUSU010000043.1:4497-5621 GCA_910589185.1 uncultured Clostridia bacterium | reverse complement strand
CAACAGGAATTAGTGTAAGTCCAACATCAGCAACAGTTACTGTAGGAGCAACCAAGCAACTATCTGCAACAGTAACGCCAAGCAATACATCTAATAAAGGAGTAACATGGACAAGTAGCAATACAGGAGTAGCAACAGTAAGTAGTAGTGGATTAGTAACAGCAAAAGCAGCAGGAAGTGCAACGATAACAGTTAAAACAGCAGATGAAAGTAATAAGTCAGCAACATGCACAATAACAGTACCGAGTCCAACACCAGTTACAATAGGCTCAGATGATGCGAGTTGGGCGACAATGAATAGAATAGCTACAGCAATAGCAAATGATAGTAGCATTAATAGTAGTTCAGCAACAGCAAGTGGCTATACAGCAAATGGAGAACGATATGAAATAAGTGTAGGAGGAATTTATAAAGTAAAATATAATGGAGAAGAAAGGCGAGTAAGGGTGCTAGGATTTAAACACGATGACTTAGTCAATACAGGAACATATGGAGGTAACCATACAAAAGCAAGTATTAGCTTTGAATTTTTAGATTTCATGACAGGTTCAACATATAAACCAATGAATTCAAATAATACAGCTACAAGGGATTGGACTCATACAGAAATGAGAACAGATTTAAATGGAAGTGACAGTGCAATTGGAGGATTAGGAGTAAATCTAAGTAATAAGGCATATATTAAGCAAGTAAAGAAAAAATATATAGCAGGATATAACACAGATATATGTAATGACTATTTATGGTTACTAGCGTGTAGCGAAATATGGTCTAATGGAAGCTCTTCAGGGGGATATGGAGGTGCAATAACATCAGAAGGAGAACAATACCAATACTACAAGACAATAAATGCAACATATAGCTCAAATAATACAAATCTAGCAAAGAAAACGAATGAGGCTGGATCAGAAAGTGTGTGGTGGCTTCGTTCTCCAGACCGTAGCTATGGAAGTTACTTTTGTGTCGTTACTGCGAAGCGGTGCTTGCGGCGGAGGGAGACAAACGGACACTAGAGGTGTTGCCCCAGGATTTTGCATCTAAGGGGACTGTAAAGTGGGGCATGTAAAAATTTTTGTGAAATTTGAAGATATATTGAAAAAGGACTTTCCTATGATAAAAGAAAA
>CAJUSU010000043.1:0-4487 GCA_910589185.1 uncultured Clostridia bacterium | reverse complement strand
CTTTTTTGATGAAATAAAAAATATCAAAAAAGTATTGATTAAAGTATAACTTTTTGGGTAAAATAGATATAGAACTATATAGTTAAAATAGTTAAACAAAATTAATAAACAAAGGAGGGAAATAATATGGAACAAATGAATAAAAAAAGTAATAATGTAGATATGCTAGACAAAATATATGATGTAAGGCAAGAGGAACTACAAGAAGAAAGTAGCATGGACAGGACAATATTAAAAAATGAATTAAACGGAATAGAATTAGAAAAAATAGAAGAAACAATAAAAAGCTTAAATAATGATATAAACTTAAAAGAAAAAGTAATAAAAGATATACAAAAGTTAGTAGAAGATTATGAAATAAAAATTGCATATTTTAGTGAAAAAAATTATAAAATAGGATTTAAAGATGCATTTTCATTATGCAAACAGTGCGAAAAAAATTAAAATGAAAGTTAATCCCCTAGCACATATTATTGCTAGGGGACTATTAGGCTATTTAAAAATACTTTTCTAATTCTTCCCAAACCTTCTCTGTATAAACTTTTCTCTCACTAGAAAAAGGAAGGAAGGTCATATCTTTTAATGGATTTAATAATTCTTGTAAATGCTCTACTGTGCCATCTACCTTAGTAATAGCAATCTTATCTGCTTTATTAGCAATTACTAAACAAGGTAAATTGGTTTTGAAAATGTAGTCATACATTAATTTATCATTTGTTGTTGGCTCATGACGAATATCAATTACAAAAACAATTAAGGCAATTTTTTTACTTTTTTGTAAATATTCTTCAATAAAACTACCAACTTTAGCTTGTTCTTGTTTAGACATTTTACTATAGCCATAGCCAGGTAAATCTACTAAGTAGAATTCATTATCTATGTTATAAAAATTAATTTGTCTAGTTTTGCCAGGCTCGCTACTAGTTCTTGCTAACTTCTTGCGATTAACCAAAGTATTGATAAAAGATGATTTGCCCACATTAGACTTTCCTACAAGTACAATTTCAGGTAAGTCATCTTGTGGATATTGCTTTGGGCTAACGGCAGATACCGTTAGAACTGGATTTTTTATAACCATTTTTTTATCCTTTCTTTTTAGGTACTAACACCTTTGTTCCGCCCATATATGGCCATAACACTTCAGGAATTGTAATACTTCCATCTTCTTGATAATGATTTTCCAAAAATGCAATTAACATACGAGGAGGAGCAACTACAGTGTTATTTAAAGTATGTGCATAATAATTTCCTTTTTCACCTTTAATACGAATACCTAAACGTCTAGCTTGAGCATCTGTTAAGTTAGAACAACTACCAACTTCAAAATATTTTTGTTGTCTTGGACTCCAAGCTTCTACATCACAGCTCTTGGCTTTTAAATCAGCCAAATCTCCACTACAACATTCCAAAGTACGAACTGGAATATCCATACTTCTAAATAATTCTACAGTATAGGACCATAATTTATCATACCATTCCCAACTATCTTCTGGTTCACAAACAACTATCATTTCTTGTTTTTCAAATTGATGAATACGATAAACACCACGTTCTTCAATACCATGTGCACCTTTTTCTTTTCTGAAACAAGGAGAGTAAGAAGTCATAGAATATGGTAATTCACTTTTTTGAAGCAATTGCTCTTTAAACTTACCAATCATAGAATGCTCACTAGTACCAATTAAATACAAATCTTCTCCTTCGATTTTATACATCATAGCATCCATTTCTTCAAAGCTCATAACACCAGTTACGACATTACTACGAATCATAAAAGGTGGAACACAATAAGTAAAGCCTTTATCAATCATAAAATCTCTAGCATAAGAAATTACTGCTGAATGAAGTCTTGCGATATCTCCCATTAAATAGTAAAAACCATTACCGGCTACTCTACGAGCACTATCTAAATCAATACCGTTAAAACTCTCCATAATATCTGTATGATAAGGAATTTCATAATTTGGCACAACTGGTTCTCCAAATTTTTCAATTTCCACATTTTCACTATCATCTTTTCCAATAGGAACAGACTCATGAATAATATTAGGAATTTTCATCATTCTTTCTTTAATTTGATTAGCCAAATCTTCTTCTAAAGCCTCATTCTCTACTAAGCTTTGATTAATTTCTTGTACCTTTGCTTTTATTTTTTCAGCTTCTTCCTTTTGTCCTTGTTTCATCAAGTTGCCAATTTCACTACTTAGTGAATTACGACTGCTACGAAGTTCATCACCTTTCAAAGTAGCTTCACGTTTCTTTTGGTCCAATTCTAAAACTTCGTCAACAAGCACTAACTTATGCTCCTGAAATTTTTTCTTCATGTTCTCTTTTACCAATTCTGGATTTTCTCTTAACAATTTAATGTCAATCATTCAAATAACCTCCTTCAATTTGTCAGTTTAGGGACGTTAGTTTAACTGACATGTGTCCCCTAACTGACATTTTCCCGTATAACAAACAAAAATCCCCGCCCAAAAATAAGGGCGAGGTATATTTCTCACGGTACCACCTTAATTATTTGCAAAATAGAATATTCTTATGCTATAATAACCAAACACAAGAAAACTAAATAACAAATATCTTACAATGCTGATAACCAAGCATCAAACGGTTTTGCTCTTCACAAAAAACTTTGAGAGTGGATTCATAAGAACTTTTAAACTATTTTCACCAACCATAGTCTCTCTAATTAAAAGAAATTTACTACTAGTCTCTCATTCATGTTTTTAATATTATGTTACTTATTGTAACACCATATTCCTAAAAAATCAATATTTTAGAAATAATTTTGTAAATTGTATGAAAATTTTTAACATAGGGTAAAATCAAAAAAGAAAAGGAGCAAAGGAAAAAGATGGAAGTTACATGGGAATTTATTAAATTTATATTCTATTCTGGGCTAATTGTAGTCATTTCAAAATATGCCTTAGTTCCAGTTTTAAGAAAATTAGCAGAAAGCTTAAATCTAAAACCTAAAACAGTAGGAAATATTGCAGGAATTGCCACATCTGTGCCAGAACTATTAACAGTTTCCTTTTCAGCAGTTACAGGACTAATTAGTGCTAGTGCATATAATATTATTAGCTCTAACATCATTAATAGTATACAATACTTATTTGCTATTTTCATGAACAAAAATCAAAAGCATTTGCGAAATAGAGCATTAAAAATAGACTTAGTTTTAGTAGCATTAACAATTGTCATTCCTATTATCATGATAGCAATAGATATGGAATTTTCGATTAGCATTGTTCCTGCATTTATATTACTATTTGTGTTTTTCTACTTCATTAATCATAACAGCCATAAGGTGTATCTGAATAAAATAACAGAGGAAGAGCGAAAAATTGAAGAGGAAGAAAAGTGGGTAAGAGGTAAAAAGAAGATTATGCTAAAATGTACAATATTACTTCTTATCATAAGTGTTTTGTTATATGCAATTGGAAACTTGCTAAGTAATACACTAGAGAATTTATGCTTACAATTTCAAATTCCACAACTAGTAATAGGTATTCTGTTAGGTTTTATCACTAGTATTCCAGAGCTGATTACTTTTTTTGAAGCACAAAAACATCATAAACAACAGGAGAATGGAGAAGATGGTGTAATAGAAGCAACCAGTAATCTTTTAACTTCTAACATTTTAAACTTATTTGCTATACAATCTATTGGAATTCTAATATTTCATCTTTTTGGAGGATAATAATTACAATTTTTTCCTAATTCTGAATAGAAATAGAAAAAATGAATAAAATTTTATTAAATATTCAGAGTAGAAAGGAAAAAATATGGAAGGATACTTAAAAGAAGAGAAAATTTCTGATAAAACAGAAGAAGAGAAAAAAGTTGAGCTTATTATGAGTGTTTTAAAAACAAAAGGCGAGCTAGATTTAGCAATTAAAAACTTCGAGACAGCAGAAAAAGGATTAGTAGATTACTACACTTATCAGATTAAAGCAAGTAAGAGCAAATTAGATTTTTTAGTAAGTAAAGCAAGGGATAAAGGAATTTCACTCAATATGATACAAGAATTATATTTTAGAAGAAATCAGGTAGGATAAGTTATATTTGTCCAAGTTTTGTCATAACTATTAGTAAAAGGTAGGGTGATAAAACTTGGATTTTTCTACAGTTATGATTATTATAGGATGTATGATTGGTTTATGGATTGTAGGAAAAATATTTTCTATTCCATTAAAAGCAATTTTTAAATTAGTAATAAACTCCATTTTAGGAGGACTTCTCATTTTTATAATCAATCTAATAGGAGGAGCTTTTTCATTTCATATTGGACTTAATGTGGGTACTTCTCTTTTAGTAGGCATTTTGGGAATACCACGGTGCTATTTTATTAATTATATTAAAAATATTTATATAAAAACAAGCAGGAAGGACAAAGCCCTTCCTGCTCATTGGTGCTTATTGGTTTACTTCTCGATAAAGCGATGAATCCGCTTAAACGGCTTTTTCTGCCGCTGATGCTG
>CAJUSU010000042.1 GCA_910589185.1 uncultured Clostridia bacterium | reverse complement strand
CAAGAGTACATGAATAGTATAGATAATATGATAAATGAATATACAAATGGAACTAATACGCCAACGCCAGAAGTACCAGAAAATCCATGGGCAAAAATAGAGAAAATTGCAAAAGCAATAGCAAATGACAGTAACATTACAAGTGATTCAACGCAAGCAACAGGAACAACAGAAAAAGGGGAAAGTTATGATATTAAGGTAGGAGATATTCTTGAAGTAGAATACAATGGAGAAGCGAAAAGAGTAAGAGTATTAGGTTTCAAACATGATGATTTAGTAGATCAAACGGTTTATGGAGGAACACACGAAAAAGCAAGTATCTCATTTGAGCTTTTAGACTTTATGACAGGAGAAAATTATATGCAAATGAATGCAAATGAGACTAATGAAGGTGGTTGGGCAAATACAGAAATAAGAACCTTCTTAGAAGGCTCAAGTGGAAGAGGAAAATTAAGCAATAATAGTTATATTAAACAAGTAAAGAAAAAGTTTATTGCAACATACAATGATGCAAATAGTGTAACAACATGTAATGATTATTTATGGTTACTAGCAGCAAGTGAGGTAGTAAATGCAGGATACAATGGAGGAAATACAAGAGGATGGGCTATAACGAAAGAGGGAGAACAGTATAAATACTATCAAGGGGTAACAGAAGAGTGGAACAGTTCAAGTGAGGGACGTCAGAAGAGACCAACATCCTCGGACAGTGCAGCGTTTTGGTGGCTTCGTTCACCCTATGGTGATGATGGCAATTCCTATTGCCGCATCAATGACGGAGGCAATAGTGGAGTTACCCGTACAAACGTCAGACATGGCGTAGCGCCAGGATTTTGCATATAGAAAATGAAGGGAGAAAATACAGAAGAATGACTAAAAAGGTGTTAAAACAAGATAATCAAGGTATAACTCTAGTAGCATTGGTAGTAACTATAGTGGTGTTACTCATTTTAGCAGGAATAACAATCATGTATACAATGGGAGAAAATAGCATTTTCAAAAAAGCACAAGAAGCGAAAAATAAAACAGAAGAAGCAATTAAAAATGAACAAGAGTACATGAATAGTATAGATAATATGATAAATGAATATACAAATGGAACTAGTACGCCAACACCAGAAGTACCAGAAAATCCATGGGCAAAAATAGAGAGAATTGCAAAAGCAATAGCAAATGACAGTAACATTACAAGTGATTCAACGCAAGCGACAGGTACAACAGAAAAAGGGGAAAGTTATGATATCAAAGTAGGAGATATCCTTGAAGTAGAATATAATGGAGGAACCAGAAGAGTAAGAGTATTAGGTTTTAAACATGACGATTTAGTGGATACAACAGTATATGGAGGAATACACGAAAAAGCAAGTATTTCATTTGAATTTTTAGATTTCATGACAGGAGAAAGCTATATGTCAATGAACGAAACTAATACCAATGAAAATGGTTGGGCAAATACACAGATGAGAAAAGACTTAAATGGATATACAACAAATGCCGCAGTACAAAGTGGAACAATTGGAGGTCTAGGAACAAACTTAAATAACAAAAGCTATATCAAACAGGTAAAGAAAAAATATATTGCAACATATAACGATACGAGTAGTGTAACAATATGTAATGATTACTTATGGTTATTGTCAGCAAGTGAAGTGGTAAATGCAGGTAATAATGGAGGAGATAGCAGAGGGTATGCCATAACGAAGGAAGGAGAGCAATATAAATATTACCAAGAAGTAGTAGAAGTGTGGAATGGATCGAGTGTGAAACGCCAGAAGCAAACAGGTCCTTCGGGTAGCAAAGACTGGTGGTGGCTTCGTTCGCCTGATTATAACCACAGCAACTACTTCTGTGGTATTGATGACAATGGTGTTAGCAGCGCTCACACTGCGAGTGGAATTTATGGTGTAGCACCAGGATTTTGCATATAGAAAATTAAAATATGCCTTATAAATTCAGTAGTAAAAGGGCTTGATACTCTTAGTGTCGAAAAAAGTCGACGAGTTTTCCTTGAAAAATAATAAAATATGTATTAATATAGATGTATGTTCTAAAGGTAAGCATTTTCTTACCAAAAAGGGAACATACATCATTTTTATTTCATAAATTCAAATATATTTACGTCAAAGAAATTCTAACAAATTTCCAAAAACAAAATTAAATTGAATAAAATTACTTGAAAGAGGTAAAACAAATTGCTATAATATAGGAGAAACTAATGTGGAAACATTTACATATAAAGATTATTTGAAATACCAAAAGTTTTCGAAAAGAAAGACAGAAAACCAATTAAATGAAACTAGTGAAACATATCATATACTTGGAAAACAAATAAATAATGAACATGACAAAATATTTAGAAAAATATTAGAAGACAAAAAAGAAGTAGAAAAATTTATTAACAAAGCATTAAACTTAGAAGTGCCAATAACAGAGAAGCAATTAGAAAAGTATAATAGTAGTTTTGTTACATCAAAATTAAAAAATCAAGAGTGTGATATTATATATAAATTAAGAGAAAAAAATATATTTTTTCTTATAGAGCATCAAACAAAAATAGATTATACTATGCCATTAAGAATTTTAGAATATTCATTAGAGATAATAAAAAGCGCAATCGATAGAAAGCAAATAGAAAGAAAAGAATATAAATATCCAACAGTAATACCAATTGTATTATATACTGGGAGAAAAAAATGGAAAGTAAAAAATTATATCAAAGAAACACAAGAAAAGCTAGAAGGATATGAAAGAATAGAATTTGCTAAATACAATATTATCGATATCAATAATTATACAGAAGAAGAGTTGTTGCAAGAAGAAAGCTTTTTGTCAAAAACAATGCTAATAGAAAAAGCAAGATATACAAATACTTTAGCTATTAACTTGGAAAAAATAGTACAAGAATTAAATAACAAAGATAAAGTCTATACAGAAGAACAAAAAGAATTATTAATAACAATTATAGAATTAACATTAAGAAGAAAATTAGAGAAAGAAGAAGCAAATAAATTAATAAAAAATTTAAAAGAGGGAGGAAAAGAAATGTTAGCAGTATTAGACATGATAGATGAAGAAAATAAGAGAATATTTAGAAATGGAAAAAAGGAAGGAAGAAGAGAGGGAGAAAAACGTGCAAAACTAGAAACAGCAAAGAAAATGTTAGAAAAAGGAATAGATATAGAAACAATTGTTGAAATTACAGGAGTAAGCAAAGAACAAATAAGAAAATAGATAAAAATAGAACCACTTATTTCACAGCATAAATGGTTCTATTTTTATCTTTAACAATAAATCCTATAATCAATTTCTGGAAAAATACAATCTTTTTCTTCAATATCTTCTAAGAATGTAATAAAATCTTTATCAAATTCATTATTCATTAAAGCATGATACAATCTTGTAAATCTACCGACATGATCTTTAATTCTTTTTTTTGCATAATCTACCATAGTTCCATTAGTAATAATAAATAACCAATCACTACTCTGAAGGAGTAACAATTCTCTAGCACATTGATTTAAAGCACGAATTTTAATTGCCTTTTCTTTTTTTAGTTTCGGCGTTTCAGGATTTTCATTTTCTAAGTTACTAAATTTTTGGGCTAATTGTACCATTCTATCACCAGTTTCATGGAGATGTTTATGTGCATAGTCATTAGTTTGGTTAAGCCAGACCTCACTATATCCATTTGCACCCCAGCTAGAGCGGCAAGGAGTAGAAATTTGCATCATAGGATATTTATCAATATATTCACTTGGAGTAATTAAGCTAAAATTACTCTCATCATAGTAAATTTTCTTAAATAAAGTATATAGCCAATCAGGACCTTCATACCACCAATGCCCAAAAAGTTCTGCATCATAAGGGCAAAGAATGATAGGCGGATTAGTAGTAAGTGATGCTAAAGTATTAATTTGAGATACTCTGCTATCAAAGAAATGGCCTGTTTGCTTATTAATGGTATCTTGTGCCCATTGTACATTATAATAATCTTTAGGACAGTCTTTTCCAGTGATACGGTAATATTTAATACCAGTATTAACACGAACACCATTGCAAGCAATATATGGCTTAATATAATCATAAGGAGCATCATAGCCAATATCGCGATAGAATTCACGGTAATTAACATCACCAGGATAACCATTAATAGAACTCCAAACTTGTCTAGAAGACTCAATGTCACGCCCGAAAGCAATTATTCCTTCAGGAGAAACAATAGGTGCAAAAGTACCATAAATAGGAGTAGGGTCTGCATATAAAATACCATGAGATTCTGTAATAATATATTCAATACCGAATTCTTTTAAATATTTATCAGATTCAGGAACATAGCCACATTCAGGAAGCCAAATACCACGAGGTTTTTTTCCAAAATATCTTTCATAGGTTTGTACACCAACTGCAATTTGAGCTCTAATTGTTTTTTCATTAACGTATAAAATAGGAAAGTAACCATGGGTAGCTCCACAAGTAATGATTTCTAATACGCCAATGTCTTGAAAATGCTTAAAACCATTAATTAGATTACAATGATAAATATCTTGAAATAAGTGTAAATCATTAGAATAACGATTAAAATAATAATGAGCAAGCTCATTTTCCTTATCATTACCTTTTGTTCTTATAATTTCTTTTTGTGCAAGTTCAATGTGAGTATTGAGATACTTAATATATTTTTCTTGTAATAACTGATTATCAAGCATATTTAAAAGAGGGGGCGTCATTGACATAGTAACACGAAAGTCAACTTTTTCCTCCTCTAATTTTTGAAAGTTTATAAGTAGAGGAATATAGGTTTCTGAAATAGCTTCAAATAACCATTCTTCCTCTAAGTAATCATCACTTTCAGGGTGATGGATAAAAGGCAAATGTGCATGTAAAACAAAACTTACATAACCTTTTTTGGATGTCATTACTGTTTCTCCTTTTTATCTTTTTTTAGTCCTAAGCAAGTATAATTGCAGTGAAACTAAATGATATGTTAACGAAAATTGGAACTGAATCCAGAAGAGGAAAGTCCCATTCCTAACTCATCTCCATTTAATTCATTTTTGTAAATTTCTTTATATAAATCATAAATATTATAAACTCTACCAATATTACTAATAAATGATAGAGAAGAAATATCTTTCTCAATTTCACGATTGCTCTTTACATCTCTAAAAAATACTGTTTTACCAAGTTTATCAAATAAAATGTGATCATTTGGAGTAGCAATTTCATTAGAAGAAATAATGTTAATAACAGAATGAGAATTATCTGTATTATGATTGGTTGATTTTCTAATTAATTGTACGCCATATTTACAAGAGCTATCATGAATGTGAATGTACCAACTATTAGCATAATCATTAATTTCTGTTTCAAAAGAGTAGTTCATAGTTTCATTGGTAATCACTAAATATGGTTTTGTATTTTGAAAAAATGATTCTCCATATTGCTCTTGTAATTTCTTTTTATCATCTTCAGAAATTTCCCAATAAACAAATAGACTAGAAGGTGTCTGTGCTAATATTTTTACAATAGTTCTGTTATATACTGCTGGCAAATCATAGTATTCTGTTGTGATAACTGGTTTGGCTTTTTTAGTAGTAGTTCTTTTTCTAGTTGTTTGTGTTGTCTTTTTTGTTGTAGTTTTCTTAGTTGTTTTAGCAGCAGTTGCTTTTTTTGCTGTAGTTTTTTTGGCAGTAGAACTTTTGGTAGTTGTTTTCTTCTCAGGTGTCTTTACTGTTGTTTCTTTGATAGTAGTCGATTTCTTTTTGGCTGTAGTAGTTTTTTTAGAGGTTGCCGTTTTAGTAGCTTTTTTAATAGAAGTAGATTTTTTCTCTACTTCTACAGTATTAGCTTTTTTAGAGCTTGTTTTTGTTACTTTTTTCACTTCTTCATCTTTTGTTTTTCTTGGCATTTTATCCTCCGTTTGTCCGATTTAAAACTATGATATAATCTTAACCCAAAATGAAAATAATTTCAATATAAAATGAGAATAAAGTCAAAAAAATTTGTTATAGTAAAACTTGACATGTTTTAAAACAGAATGTTATACTAAAACAAATAAAAGTTAGTATAAAACAACTAAAAAGAGAAGATACTAAAAACAAAAGAAGATAGAAATATTTGATAAACAAGCTATCTATTCAAGAAAGCAAAAGGAGGAAAAGATTAAAAATGAAACAAAAATTAAGAAGAGAAACAGGTATAACACTTGTAGCATTGGTTGTAACGATAGTAGTGTTACTGATATTGGCAGGTGTAACTCTAATGTATACCATGGGAGACAACAGTATATTTAAGAAGGCACAAGACGCCAAGGAAAAAACAGCAGAGGCAATAAAAAATGAACAAGAATATATAAATAGTATAGATAATATGGTAGACGAATATTTGAATGGAACAGGAAATGGAGGAACAAATACTCCAACAGACGAACCAATAGAAAATATCAAATCAGATTGGGCGACTATTGAAAAAATAGCACAAGAAATAGCAAAGGATGATACTATTACAAGTGAAACAGAAGAAGCAACAGTAACAGTAGACGGAAAAAGATATACCATCAAGCTAGGGGATTTGTTCGAAGTAGAATATGAGGGAGAAGTCAAAAGAGTAAGAGTGCTAGGCTTCAAGCACGACGACTTAGTAAACAGTGGAGCATACGGAGGAAACCACACGAAGGCAAGTATATCATTTGAATTTTTAGATTTCATGACAGGAAGCACATACAAGAGTATGAACGGAAGCGATACCAACTCAGGAGGCTGGGCAAATACCCAAATGAGAAAAGACTTAAACGGATATAGCACAAATGCAGCAGCGCAGAGTGGAGCAATAGGAGGCTTAGGAGCAAACTTAAATAATAAGAGCTATATCAAACAAGTAAAGAAAAAGTACATTCCAACATATAATACGGCAAGTACAAGTACATGTAATGATTACTTATGGTTATTAGCAGCAAGCGAGGTAGTAAATAACGGATATAATGGAAGTGGAACATACGGATATGCAATCACAAGCGAAGGCCCACAGTACAAATATTACCAAGGAGTAACGGATGCATGGAACAGTTCGAGTACGGGACGTCAGAAGAGACCAAGTGCCTCAGACAGTACGGTCTGGTGGT
>CAJUSU010000041.1 GCA_910589185.1 uncultured Clostridia bacterium | reverse complement strand
GGTACAGGTCGTGCAAGACAAGGTAGTATCCGTGCACCACACTGGGTAGGTGGAGGTATCGCATTAGGACCAAAACCACGTTCATATAATTACACAGTAAATAAGAAAGAAAGACAATTAGCAATTAAATCATTATTAAGCTCTAAAGTATTAGAGAAAGAATTAGTTGTTGTAGAAAAATTACCATTAAAAGAAATTAAAACAAAAGAAATGGCAAGAGTTCTAAACAATTTAAAAGTAGAAGGAAAAGCAGTTATTCTTTTAGCAGAAAAAGATGAAATTGTTCAAAAATCAGCAAGAAACATTGAAGGAGTTAAAACACTTCAAGTTGGAACTATCAATGTATATGATTTATTAAAACATAAAAATCTTGTTGTAACAGAAGATACTGTTAAAAAATTAGAGGAGGTGTACGCATAATGAAAGCAGAAGATGTTATCATTGCACCAGTTGTTACTGAAAAAAGTAATGACGGATTACAAGAAGGAAAGTATACCTTTAAAGTAAATAAGAAAGCTACTAAAATCGATATTAGAAATGCGGTAGAAAAACTTTTTGAAGTAAAGGTTTTAGATGTTAACACAATGAGTGTTAAAGGAAAAAATAAAAGAATGGGTAAAACATCAGGAAAGACTCCTGATTGGAAAAAAGCAATTGTTACAATTGATACAGATCCATCTGATATGAAATATTTATCAAAAGGCGGAAAAGAAGTTAAAGTGTCTAAGAAATATAAAGATAGTATTGAACACTTTATGGGAGCCTAGATAACGAGAAAATTATCGAGAAATAAACTCGGAAAAGAAATATAAAGGAGAGAATTAAAAAATGGGAACAAAAAGATTTAAACCATATACACCTTCAAGAAGAAACATGACAGTTTCTACATTTGAAGAAATTACAAAAAAAGAACCAGAAAAATCTCTACTAGCAACAAAGAAGAAAAATGCAGGTAGAAACTCATACGGAAGAATAACAGTTAGACACCAAGGTGGTGGAAACAGACAAAAATATAGAATTATTGATTTCAAGAGAAATAAAGTAGATATGCCAGCAACTGTTATTGGTATCGAATATGATCCAAATAGAAGTGCGAATATTGCATTAATCCAATATGAAGATGGAGAAAAAGCATACATTTTAGCACCAGTAGGATTAAAAGATGGTGATAAAGTAGTATCAGGAGAGAAAGCTGATATTAAACCAGGAAACTGTATGAAAATTGAAAGCATTCCAGTAGGTACCATGATTCACAATATCGAATTAAATCCAGGTCAAGGTGGAAAAATGGTTAGAGCAGCTGGTCAAGAAGCTCAATTAATGGCTAAAGAAGGGAAATATGCACATGTTAGATTACCTTCTGGCGAAATGAGATTAGTTATGGCTGTTTGCAGGGCTACTATTGGTACTGTTGGAAATGCAGACCATGAAAATATTAAAATTGGTAAAGCAGGAAGAACAAGACATATGGGAATTAGACCAACTGTTAGAGGTTCAGTTATGAACCCAGTAGATCACCCTCATGGTGGTGGTGAAGGTAAAGCACCAGTTGGACACGCAGGACCAATGACTCCTTGGGGCAAACCAGCTTTAGGATATAAGACAAGAAAGAACCACAAACAAAGCGATAAATTAATTACAAAGAGAAGAAAGTAAGAAGGAGGAAAGATTAATGTCAAGATCAAGTAAAAAACCACCATTTGTTGCACCAGAATTATTAAAAAGAATTGATGCAATGAATGAAAATGGAAATAAAGAAGTAATCAAAACATGGTCAAGAGCATCTACAATCTATCCACAAATGGTTGGACACACAATCGCTGTTCATGATGGTAGAAAACATGTACCAGTTTATATAACAGAAGAAATGATAGGACATAAATTAGGTGAATTTGCACCAACAAGAACATTTAAAGGACATTCAGGAGATAAGACAACCACAGCTAAATAGGAAAGGAGAAAAAAGATGGAAGAAGTTATTATTCCAACAGCAGAAGCAACTCTAAGATATGCTAGAATTTCAAGCAGAAAAGTAAAAATTGTAGCAGATTTAATTAGAGGAAAAGATATTGATGAAGCTTTAGCTATTGCAAAATATGCTCCAAAAGCGTCAAGCGAAATTATAGAGAAATTATTAAAATCAGCAATTGCCAATGCTGAAAACAATCATCATATGGCACATGAAAAACTATATGTTGCTGAGATTTATGCAAATCAAGGTCCAACTCTAAAAAGAATTAGACCAGCTGCAAAAGGTAGTGCAGTAAGAATTAGAAAAAGAACTAGCCATATTACAATCGTGTTAAAAGAGAGAGATTAAGAAAGGAGGACTTAACAAAATGGGACAAAAAGTAGATCCTAACGGATTAAGAGTAGGTGTCATTAAAGATTGGAATTCTAAATGGTATGCAGATAAGAAAAATTTTGCAGATTACCTAGTAGAAGATCATAAAATCCGTGAATATGTTAAGAAAAAATTATATGTTGCAGGAATTTCAAAAATCGAAATTGAAAGAACTGCAAAGTTCGTAAGAGTAAATGTATATACCGCAAAACCAGGTTTAGTAATTGGTAAAGGTGGAAACCTTGCAGAAGTATTAAAAGCTGAACTTGAAAAAATGATTGGTAAAACAGTAAACTTAAATATTACTGAAGTAAAGAACATTGATGTAGATGCACAATTAGTTGCTGAAAACATTGCAGGACAATTAGAAAGAAGAATTTCTTTTAGAAGAGCTATGAAACAATGTATGCAAAAAACTATGAAGGCAGGTGCTTTAGGAATTAAAACAGCTGTATCTGGAAGATTAGGTGGAGCAGATATGGCAAGAACAGAGTTCTATAAAGAAGGTACTATTCCACTTCAAACTTTAAGAGCAGATATTGAATATGGATTTGCAGAAGCAGATACCACATATGGAAAAATCGGTGTTAAAGTTTGGATTTATAAAGGAGAAGTTCTTCCAACTAAGAAGAAAGTAGTGGAAGGAGGAGACAAATAATGCCATTAATGCCAAAAAGAACAAAATATAGAAAATTACAAAAAGGTAGAGTAAGAGGAAAAGCAGCAAGAGGAAATAAAGTATCTGACGGAGAGTTCGGATTACAAGCTTGCGAAATTGGTTTAATTACATCTAACCAAATTGAAGCAGCCCGTGTTGCTATGACTCGTTACATTAAAAGAGGTGGAAAGGTTTGGATTAAAATCTTCCCAGACAAACCAATGACTGCAAAACCTATTGGTACTCGTATGGGTAAAGGTAAAGGTGCAGTAGAATATTGGGTAGCAGCTGTTAAACCAGGAAGAGTAATGTTTGAAATTGCAGGTGTTCCAGAAGAAACTGCAAGAGAAGCATTAAGATTAGCTGGAAACAAGTTATCTATTAAATGTAAGTTTGTCAAAAGAGAAACTGCAAGCGAGGTAGGTGATAGTGATGAAGATAAATAAAATCAAAGAAATGTCTTCACCAGATCTAGAAAAAGAATTAGGAGAACTAAAAAATGAATTGTTTAAACTAAGATTTAGTTTAGCAACAAATGGATTAGATAACCCTATGAAAATCAAAGAAGTGAAGAAAGATATAGCAAGAATTAAGACAGTTCTTAGAGAAAGAGAGTTAAGCGAGAATAAATAGGAAAGGAGATTAATCTAATATGGAAGAAAGAAATCTTCGTAAAACCATGATTGGTACAGTTGTTTCTGACAAAATGGATAAAACAGTAGTAGTTGCTGTTAAAACCAGTGAAATGAACAAAATGTATGGAAAAATTGAAAAGAAAACATACAAATTAAAAGCTCATGATGAAACTAATTCATGCCAAACAGGTGATAAAGTAAAAGTAATGGAAACAAGACCTTTATCTAAACAAAAAAGATGGAGAGTAGTTGAAGTTTTAGAAAAGGCAGTTATTAAATAGAATGAGGAAGTGAAACCCGGCGGGGACACATCTTAGCCCTGAAGGAACGACCTTAGGGAAAAATGTGTCATCGTTAGTGAACAGAAAGGAGAAGTAAAATGGTACAACAACAAAGTATCTTAAAAGTTGCTGATAACACTGGTGCAAGAGAAATTATGTGCATTAGATGTTTAGGTGGTTCATATAGAAAATATGCTGGTGTAGGCGATATTATTGTTGCTTCTGTAAAAACAGCTATACCAGGTGGTGTTGTTAAAAAAGGTGATGTTGTAAAAGCTGTTGTTGTAAGAACTAAAAAGCCAATTAGAAGAGCAGATGGTTCTTATGTAAGGTTTGACGAAAATGCAGCAGTAATCATTAAAGAGGATAAAACACCAAAAGGAACTCGTATCTTCGGGCCTGTAGCTAGAGAATTAAGAGATGGAGAATATATGAAAATATTGTCATTAGCTCCAGAGGTTCTATAAAAGATATGAAATTAAATAATCAAATCCTAAAATAAAGAGGTGAAAAATAAATGAAAATCAAAAAAGGTGACAATGTTAAAGTTTTATCTGGAAATGATAAAGGAAAAACAGGAGATACTGTTAAAGTTTTATCTGGAAATGATAAAGGAAAAACAGGAGAAGTTTTAGAAGTAATTCCTAAGACACAAAAAGTAGTTGTCAAAGGTGTTAATATTCGTAAAAAACACGTTAAACCTAGAAAACAAGGTGAAGAGGGAGGAATTATCCCAGTAGAATGCAGCATACATAGCAGCAAAGTAAACGTAGTATGCCCAAAATGTAATAAAGCAACTAGAGTAGGATATCTAGTTGAAGGAGATAGCAAAGTACGTGTTTGCAAGAAATGTGGAGCAAAATTAAAATAGAAAGGAGGTCTGTAAAGACTTATGGAAATATTAAGAGAACAATATCAAAAAGAAATTATACCAGCAATGATGAAAAAATTTAATTATAAGTCAGTAATGGAAGTTCCTAAATTAGAAAAAATCGTAATTAACATTGGTTTAGGAGATATAAAAGATAATCCAAAATCATTAGAAAATGCAGTAAATGATTTAACAATTATTACTGGTCAAAAGCCAATTATTACAAAGGCTAAAAAGGCCATTGCAGCTTTCAAACTTAGAGAAGGCGTTAATGTGGGATGCAAAGTTACATTAAGAAGTGGAAAAATGTATGATTTTGCTTATAAACTATTTAATACAGCATTACCAAGAGTAAGAGATTTTAGAGGTGTTTCAGCTAATTCTTTTGATGGAAGAGGAAACTACTCAATGGGTATTAAAGAACAATTAATTTTCCCAGAAATCGAATATGATAAAATTGATAAAATTAGAGGTATGGATATTATTTTCGTTACTACTGCAAAAAATGATGAAGAAGCTAAAGAGTTACTTTCATTATTAGGAATGCCATTCCAAGGGTAGGTAGGCGAAAAGAAAGGAGAAATTCATGGCTAAAAAGTCTTTAAAGGTAAAACAACAAAGAGAACAAAAATACAAAACAAGAGAATATAACCGTTGCAAAATTTGTGGAAGACCACATGCATATATTAGAAAATTCGGAATTTGCCGTGTTTGTTTTAGAGAATTAGCTCATAAAGGAGAAATTCCAGGAGTGAAAAAGGCAAGTTGGTAAAAAGGAGGGAAAAATAAATGAACACAACTGACCCAATCGCAGATATGTTAACAAGAATTAGAAATGCTAACAGTCAAAAACATAAAACAGTTGATGTACCTAGTTCAAATATGAAAAAAGCAATCGCTGATATCTTATTTAAAGAGGGATATGTCGCTGCTTATGAAGAAATTAATGAAAATAGTCAAGGTGTGATTCGTATCACATTAAAATATGATGAAACAGGTGCAAGAGTAATTGATGGTTTAAAGAGAATTAGTAAACCAGGTTTAAGAGTTTATGCATCTAAGGAAGAATTACCACAAGTTCTAAATGGCTTAGGAATTGCTTTAATTTCTACTTCAAAAGGAATTAAAACAGATAGAGAAGCTAGAAAAGAAGGACTTGGAGGAGAAGTATTAGCTTATATTTGGTAAGTAGCGTTAGCTGTACGAAGCAAAGCGAGTTACAGATAACTTATGCAATCGAGCAAAGCGAGATTGTGAAGGAAAAAAGAAGCAAAGAGGTGAAAGGAAATGTCAAGAATAGGAAATAAACCTATTACAGTACCAGAAGGTGTTGAAGTTACTTTAAATGATCACCATATTACTGTAAAAGGACCAAAAGGAACATTAGAAAGAGATTTACACAAAAATATGACTATAACTATGGAAGAAAACACTATTCATGTTACTAGACCTAATGATGAAGCTGAAAACAGAAGCTTACATGGATTAACAAGAACTTTAATTAGCAATATGATTGAAGGAGTTGTTCATGAATTCAAAAGAGAACTAGAAATCAATGGTGTTGGTTATAGAGCTCAAAAACAAGGAAATAAATTAGTAATGAATTTAGGTTATTCTCACAATGTTGAGATTGAACCACCAGAAGGAATTACTTTTGATTTAGCTGACGCAAACCATATTACTGTTAGAGGAATTGATAAAGAAGTAGTTGGTCAAACAGCAGCTGTTATCAGAACAAAAAGACCTCCAGAGGTATATAGAGGTAAAGGTATTAAATATGCTGAAGAACATATTAGACGTAAGGAAGGTAAAGCTGGTAAGAAATAATTCAAAGGCTTATAACTAATCAAATTGTTAACGCTGTTACGTTAGCAGAAAGGAGAAAGTAATGATTAAGAAAATTAATAGAAAGCTTGAAAGAGAAAGAAGACATATTAGAGTACGTAATAAAATTTCAGGAACTGCTGAGCGTCCTAGATTATGTGTATATAGAAGTAATAGCAATCTTTATGTGCAAGTTATTGATGATGTAGCTGGAACTACTTTAGCTCAAGCATCTACTTTAGATAAAGAAGTAAAAACAAAGCACGCTAATAAAGAAGCTGCTAAAGAAGTAGGAGCTTTAATTGCAAAAAGAGCTTCAGAAAAGAAAATTAAAGAAGTTGTTTTTGATAGAGGCGGATACATTTATCATGGAGTAGTAAAAGAGTTAGCTGAAGCCGCAAGAGAAGGCGGATTAACATTCTAAAAAGGAGGGAAAATAAAGTGCAATCAGAAAATACATCAGAATTAAAAGAAAAAGTAGTTGCAATCAACAGAGTAGCAAAAGTTGTAAAAGGTGGTAGAAACTTTAGATTTAGTGCTGTTGTTGTTGTTGGTGACGAAAATGGACACGTTGGTGTAGGAAATGGTAAAGC
>CAJUSU010000040.1 GCA_910589185.1 uncultured Clostridia bacterium | reverse complement strand
ACACGAGCATTGGACAAGGTAAAAATGACGAAAGAAACAGATAAATTCTACAAAAGTTTTTGCAAAGATACCCAAAGCAAAAATGGAATGTGGGAGCAAAGATTTTATACAGATGGAAGATTAGCACCTTGTTGGGGATATCAAATCGATGAAACAGCAAGTGTCATTTTTGGGATTTATGAGCATTACAAAGTAACAAAGGACGCTAAGTTCCTAAAAGACACCTATAAAATGTGTGAAAATGCAGGCAAATTTTTATGCACATATATGGATAATGTTTTAGGCACACATGATGAATCTGATATCGTAAAAAATGAAATAGAAGCGACTTATCACACAGAAGAAAGAAACAAATTACCTTTAAGCTATGATTTATGGGAAATGAATGAGGGAGTTCATCTATATTCCCTATCAGCCATTTATGCAGCATTTCAATCAATGAAAGAAATGAATGAAATACTAAGACCAGTATTTGAAACGAATAACAGACTAAAAGTAGAAGCAATGAATAAGCTAGAAGCAAGAATGGTCAAATACCAAGAAGAAATAAAAAACTTCATTTTGACCAATTTATATGATGAACAGACCAAGACCTTTTTAAGAAATCAAAACGATAATCGCACAGATATTAGTGAATTAGGAATTGTAGTACCTTTTGAAATATTCTCACCAAAAGAGAAAAAGGTATTAAATACAGTAGAAAGAATCAATATGACCTTAAGAACTTATACAGGAGGTTATTTAAGATTTGAACAAGATCACTATCGCGGAGGAAATAGCCCATGGCCAATTTCTACCGCATGGATGGGAATGTATTATCAAAAGGCAGGAGAAAAGACAAAAGCAAAAGAATGCCTTGAATTTATAGTAAATACTGCTAATCAACATGGTTTCTTAGCAGAACAAGTAAGCAATGACATTATGCAACCAAATTGGGCAAACGGACTTGGCTGGGCTCATGCAATGTTTATTCTGTTGTCCGATTGGGGATGTTAAGTCAGCCGTGTGAAGCAAAGCGAGCTACGGATGATTTATGCGATTGAGCGAAGCGAAACGTATAGTTTATCGGACATTTTAGCATCGAGATATCAAAGTAAAATAGCTTGAGATTTTATTTTAAAAAATTATGAAGAATTCTAGAGCATTTTTATAATGTTTTGAAATTAATCATTGATTTTTGCTGTATTTTGTAATACACTAACAATATCATATAAAAATGAAGAAATAAAAGGAGGAAAAAAGAATGAACAAAAAAGTATTAATGATTGTGGTAGCTGTTGTAGTAGCAATTGTAGTAATAGTAGGAGGTTGCTTATTACTATCTTCAGGAAAATCAAGACTAAAGAAAGAAGTGGTTAGCCAAGAAAATTATGAGAAGATACTTGATGAAGTAGGTAAGAAATTTGGAGAAAGTGACGAAGCATATTATTATACTTATGCTTGTATCTACCATACTGCAAAAGCAGGGTTTACAGACGAATACCTTCAAAGTAAAGATGAAAGCTTACTATACAAAGATATTTCAGGAAAAACAGTTCAACAATTAATTGATGAAGGAAAACAATTAATGGAAGAAAATAATGTGACAATAGAAGAATACAAACAAAAACTAACAGATTTAGGTGGTTCATTAGCAAAATAGAATATAAGGGGCAAGTTACTAGGAATAGTGATTTGCTTTTTTATATTTAAGAAGAGAATCTATTTAAGGTGCCGATTTGTCAGTTTAACAGATTAGAAAATATTAATTTATATAAAATAAAAACAAATATTATAGAATTACAAAAGAATTTATGATATAGTAACGAAAAAAGAAAAATATAAAAAAGTTATAAAAAGTAAATGAGGGGCAAAAATCAATATAGAAAGGAAGCGTGTATTATGCCCCGACGTGCAAGAGAAAGAAAAATATCAGTATGATTTATATGCATACGTATTAATGGATAATCATGTTCATTTATTAATAGGAGATAGAGAAGACATGCTATCTTCAATTATGCAATCCTTAACTATTAGTTATGCTTTGTATTTTAATAAGAAGTATAAAAGGATAGGCCATGTATTCTATAATCGCTTTAAAAGTAAAGAAGTAGAAACATTATCATATTTTTTAAATTTAATAAGATATATTCATTTTAACCCGGAAAAATCAGGAGTATGTGAGTATAATAAATACAACTGGAGTAGTTATCGACAATACAATAGCATTAGTGAATTTGTAAATTCAAGTAAAGTATTAAAAATGGCAGAAATGAACATAGAAGATTTTAAAAATTTTCATCAGGAATATCAGCAAAAAAGAGGATATATAGTAGAAGAATTAGAAATGGAAAAATGTCATATAGATGATGAAACTGCTATTAAAAAATTACAAGAAACTTTGCAAGTGAAAAATTTAGCTTCTATAGTGAATTTTGATAAAGAAAAAAGAAATGCAATGATTTTACAAGCAATTGCTATAGATGGAATGGAAAGAAAGCAATTAGCTAGGATATTAGGAACAAATGAAAAAATGATATATAGAATAAGTAAAAAGCGGATTAACATAAAAGTGTCCGACAAACTAACGTCCCCAATCGGACAAAAGGAGAATCAAATGGCAAAAACAAAAACAGTATTTGTATGCAGTCAGTGTGGATATGAGTCAACCAAATGGCTAGGAAAATGTCCGGGTTGTAATGAATGGAATAGTTTTTACGAAGAAAAGCTGGCAAAAGATACGCGGAAGTAGCATTGATAAAAAAAGTAGGTCAGTTACTCCAAAGGCTTTGAATGAGGTTGTAGGAAAAGATGCAGTTCGTACCCACACAGGGATTGGAGAATTAGATAGAGTATTAGGTGGAGGCTTAGTAAAAGGCTCTCTAGTATTAGTTGGCGGAGAACCGGGAATTGGTAAGTCTACTTTGATTTTGCAGCTTTGCGATAAAGTACAAGGAGAAGGCAAAGTATTATATGTTTCAGGAGAAGAGTCAGCAGAGCAAATTAAGTTAAGGGCAGATAGATTAGGAATTCACAATGATGATATTTTGTTTTTAGGGGAAACAGATATAGAGTTAATTGAAAATAATATTCTAGAATTAAATCCAAAATTAGTGATTATTGACTCTATTCAAACCATGTACTCTGATGAAATTTCAGCTGCTGCAGGTACTGTTAGTCAAGTACGTGAAATCACATCACGTGTGATGAGAGTATGCAAAAGTAATGAAATTACCACCATTATTATTGGACACGTAACAAAAGAAGGAAATATTGCGGGGCCAAGAGTGCTAGAGCATATGGTGGATACAGTGCTATACTTAGAAGGAGAAAGATATTTTTCTTATCGTATTTTACGTAGTGTAAAAAATCGTTTTGGTTCCACCAATGAAGTAGGTATGTTTGAAATGCAAAGTGAAGGAATGGTGGAAATTACCAATCCATCTTCAGTACTCATTTCAGAAAGGGAGGACAACCCACCAGGTTCAGTGATTGTAGCAAGCATGGAAGGCACAAGACCATTATTAATTGAATTGCAAGCACTAACTACGCCAACAATTTTTGGTTTTCCTAGAAGAACTGCAAATGGAATTGACTATAATAGACTTACTATTTTAGTGGCTGTATTAGAAAAACGAGCAGGAATTCCTTTGAGTTCACAAGATATTTACTTAAATGTAGTAAGTGGTATCAAAATTAGTGAACCAGCAGTAGACTTAGGAATGGTAATAGTTTGTGCTTCTAGTTACAAAAATGTCAGTATTGATAAAACCACTGCGATTATTGGAGAAGTGGGGCTTACAGGAGAAGTAAGGTCTGTAAACTTGATAGATAAGAGGTTAAAAGAAGCGGAAAAATTAGGATTCAAAAAGTGTATTATTCCAGAAAGTAATAAAAAACTATTGAAAGAAAAGTATGATTTAGATATAATAGGGGTCAAAGACGTAAATGATGCTATGAGAGCAGTGGGATTGAAATAAGGAGGCTGAAAAGTGGCTATTAAGAAAGAAGACTTAATTACAGAAGTATTGAAAATGATTGCACCAGGTACACCAATCCGTGATGGATTAGAGAACATTCTATATGCTAATGCACAACTAATTCCTTCTTCTAATGTAGCGACCACTGAAACAGGTACAAGACACCGTACAGCTGAACGTATGGCAAAACAGACCAATAGCCTAGTGATTAGTATTTCACAAAGAAGAAGCATTATTACTATTTTTAAAGGAAATCATCGCTATGTATTAGAAGATACTTCAAAGGTAATTTCAAAGGCAAGTCAGGCATTACAAACAGTTGAAAAATACAAAAAAGTATTTGACGATAAATTAGGACTTTTAAACGAATATGAATTTAATGATATTGTTACTTTAGAAAATGTAATTAACAGTATTCAACGTGCAGAAATGGTAATGAAAGTAGTAGATGAAGTGCAAAAAGCCATTTATGAATTAGGAGTAGAAGGAAGACTTCTTGAAATGCAACTAGAGGAATTAATAGGTGATTTAGAAAAAGAAGAATTATATATTATCAAAGACTATATTGCACCAGGTAAAAAGCGCACAGCAGAAAGAATATTAGAAGAAATTAGAAATTTAGATAGAGATGATTTGCTAATTGCAGAAAAAATTGCAAAAAGTCTTGGCTATGGTGCATTTGATAATTATGACGAAGTTGGTGTTTATACAAGAGGATATCGTGTATTAAATAAGATTCCAAGAATGCCAAGCAATATCGTAGAAAATCTAATCAAAAGCTTCAAATCTTTCCAACATATTTTAGCAGCTGATTTACAACAATTAGATGATGTTGACGGAATAGGTGAGATAAGAGCAAGAACCATTAGACAATCATTAAAACGTATGCAAGAACAATTTGTATTTGACAATTTAATGATGTAATTGTATAATCTCAAATAGTAAAAAACTTAGGAGGAACTTATGAAAATATTTATTAGAGTTATATTAGTGTTACTTATTATTTTAACATTAGCAGGAATAAGCTTTGTGGGATATGGTTTTTATAAAAAGGCGACAGTAAATTATCCAAATCCAGTAGCAACAATGGTAGTCAAAGATTATGGAGAAGTAAAAATTGAACTTTACCCGGACAAAGCACCAAATACAGTTGCTAACTTTATTCGTTTAGCAAATCGAGGATTTTATAATGGATTAACTTTCCACAGAACAATTCCTGACTTTATGATACAAGGAGGAGATCCAAATGGAGTAGGTTCAGGTTCTCCAAAATTAAGTAATATTCAAGATAATGTAGAAAATGATAAAGAATATGCTATTAAAGGTGAATTTATTGCCAATGGCTATACAAAAAATAACTTAAAACACAAAAAAGGTGTTATTTCTATGGCAAGGTCAGACTACAGCCAAGCAGGAAAAACAACAGAAGGCTATAACTCAGCAGGTTCTCAATTCTTCATTATGACAAAAGATACTACTTCATTAGATGGTGTTTATGCAGCATTTGGCGAAGTAATAGAGGGAATGGACGTAATAGAAAAGATAGAGAAAGTAGATGTAACTTATAGAAGCTCAGAACTAAAAGAAGGAGAAGAAGCACCAAAAGATAAAGATGGAAATGCTCTTCAAGCAGATAAACCTAAAAAAGATGTAGTAATTGAAAGCATTAGTGTAGAAACTTATGGAGCAGATTACGGTATGCCAAAAACAATGGATGTATTTGATTACTATTCATGGTTAATGCAACAATATGGAATGAGTTTACAATAAACAATAGAAAAGAGGATACTTAACTAAAGGTATCCTCTTTTATTTGAAATTATTTCAATTCTACCACAGTTACTCCCATTTCGCCCTCACCAAAAGTACCAATTCTAAACGACTTTACATGAGAATGTTTCTTTAGATATTGATGTATTCCTTCACGAAGTTTTCCTGTACCTTTACCATGAACAATACGAATAGGGGATATACCACTCATAACGCAGTTATCTAAATACTTATCAATTACATAAATAGCATCTTCCACATTTTGCCCAATCACATTAATTTCAGGAGAAATAAACTTCGCTTTAGAATCTTGATCAGTTGTCACCTTTCCATGTTTTAAAGTATCAAACTTTGAATTAGTATTTTTTCTAGAAACGTTATTAGTAGCATTACTAGAACTTAGTTCTTCTAATTTTAAATTCATTTTGACCAAGCCAACTTGTACCTGTACTTCATCATTTTTATTTAGATGACTACTTAAAATGACACCAGAGTTTTGCAAACTAGGAATCCACACTTCAAGTCCTTGAGATACTTCAGATTTAGTCAATGGATTAGAGTTTATGGCGTTAGTAGCTACACTTCCTAAGTTCTTTATTTTATCATTTAATTCATTTCTTAATTGATTTGCCTTTCTAATATCTACTTCACTTTTATTTAATTCTTGTAGAATTTCATTTGCTTCTTCCTTAGCAGAAAGTAAAACATCTCTAGCTTCAGATTTTGCATCTTCTAACATTTGCTGCCTTTTTTGCAATAAATCAGAATTATCATGTTCTAAAGATTTTCGTAAAACTTCAATTTGATTTAGGTTTTTTTGTATTTCCTCTTTTTGTTTTTCGATTACAATTTTATCTTCATAAATACTTTTCAAAATTTCTTCAATAGAAGCATGGTCTTGTTTAATAAAAGAACTAGCTCTTTCAATAATATCAGAAGAAAGACCTAAACGCTTACTAATTTCAAAGGCATTACTTTTTCCGGGGATACCAACTAACAAATGATAAGTTGGTTTTAAATTTTCTACATCAAATTCAAAACTAGCATTTTCAAATCCATCAGTTACTAAAGCAAATTCTTTTAGTTCCTGATAATGTGTAGTACAAAGAGTTAAAGCACCTTTTTGTGCAAGATATTCTAATATACTAATTGCTAAACTAGCACCTTCAATAGGGTCTGTTCCAGAACCAAGCTCATCTAATAGAACCAAACTATTAGGCGTTATTTGCTTGGTAATTTCAACAATGTGAAGCATATGAGAAGAAAAGGTACTCAAAGATTCTTGAATATTTTGTTCATCTCCAATATCCACAAAAATATGGTCAAAGACACAAATTTGACTTTCTTCATGACAAGGAATAGGAATGCCAGAATATGCCATTAATAAAAGCAATCCAACCGTTTTTAAAGCAACCGTTTTACCACCAGTATTTGGACCTGTAATCACTAAAGAGGTATAAGCTTCTCCCAAAGAAATATCAACAGGAACCACTATATTTGAAGCAATTAGTGGATGCTTTGCTTTAATCAGATTTATCTTTTTTTCACGATTTAAAATTGGCATAACAGCATTATTGTCTCTAGCATATTCAGCTTTAGCAAATAACAAATCTAAAGTTCCAATAGTAGAGATATTTAACATTAATTCAGAAAGAATAGTATAGAGATGGTTTGTTAATGACTGTAAGATTTTCTCGATTTCAATTTCTTCTTCCATGCGTAAACTAGCTATTTGATTATTAGCTTCGAAAA
>CAJUSU010000039.1 GCA_910589185.1 uncultured Clostridia bacterium | reverse complement strand
GAGTAGTAACAGGAGTAAAAGCAGGAAACGTAACAATCACAGTAAAGACAGCAGACGGAAGCAATAAATCAGCTACCTGTAGCATAACAGTACAAGATCCAACACCAGTTACAATAGGTTCAGATGATGCAAGTTGGGCGACGATGAATAGAATAGCAACAGCAATAGCAAAGGATAGCAGTATAAATAGTAGTTCAACAAAAGCGACAGGATATACAGCAAATGGAGAACGATATGAAATAAGTGTAGGTGGAATTTATAAAGTAAAGTACAATGGAGAAGAAAGAAGAGTAAGGGTATTAGGATTCAAACATGACGATTTAGTAAATACAGGAGTGTATGGAGGAAGTCACACAAAAGCAAGTATTAGTTTCGAAGTTTTAGATTTTATGACGGGATCAACACAAAAGCCGATGAATAGTAGTAGTAATACCAATTCAGGGGGATGGGCATCAACAGCTATGAGAACATTCTTAAATGGAACAGATGGAAAGGAAAAACTAAGCAATAAAGCATATATTAAACAGGTAAAGAAGAAGTATATTGCAACATATAATAGTGCAAGTAGTGTAACAACATGTAATGATTATTTATGGTTATTAGCAGCAAGTGAGATAGTAAATAATGGATATCAAAGTGGATATTATGCATATGCAATTACATCAGAGGGAAGCCAGTATAAGTATTATCAAGGAATATCAGCGTCGTGGAACTCACTAAGCAGTGAGCGTACAAAGAAGACGTCTGAGACATTAGGAAGTGCATATAGTTGGTGGCTTCGTTCACCTTATTATGCAAGTGGAAATGATTTTTGCAATGTCAATGCTAGTGGTAGTGTTGCAAATCACACTGGCGCCAAATATAATAGTACTGTTGCTCCAGGATTTTGCATCTAGAATAGAAAGAGTGACATAGAATAACAATCTATGTCATTTTTTTCTATTCAATGCAATTAGGTTTTTTAATAACATCTTGTCAACTAAAGAAAAATTAAGTATAATGAATATATTAATAATATAAATATAGATAGGATGAAAAATGGGAAAAGTTTTACAAAAGAATTTTACTAGTAATAGTGCAATACTAGAATGTACAGACCTTTTTGTAGATTTAGATAAATACATTTTAGAATGTGAAGAAAGAGGAATTGCAAAAGAGAATATAAAAATATTTTTAGTGGAAGAACCAGAGGTGTATATTGACTTAGATACTTTAGGCAAATTAAGAAATGCTTTAGAGATATTAACATCTGCTGTAAATTCTTTGGATTCTGAAGAAGAAAAATTTGCTAAAATAACTTTAGCAATTAGGAAAAATATTAGTTATGCTTATGAAAAGACAAAAAGTAGAAATATTGGCAATGGAAGAAATTTTGTGGAGGGATTACTAAAAGGGAGATGTGTTTGCTCTGGCTATGCACTTATTACAAAAATGGCTCTAGTGATGCATGGAATTGAAGCAGAAGTAGTATCAAGTGAAACTCATGCTTGGAATGAAGTAAAGTTAGGCGGAAATTGGTATAACTGGGATATGACTAATGTTAAAGCTGATACTTTAACTGCTAGAACAATGGGAAGATGTTTAAAAGCAGATGAGCAACTTCGAGGAAAAATGTATGAAAATAAATTAAGCAATAGAGTATGTACCACTTTAGCTAACCAAGATTTGATTAATACTATTAATGGACATATAAAAGCCAATATGAAACATGTTCCTAAATTACCGAAAGAAAATTTGATGAGGAAAGTAGCAGAAAGATTCAATAGTTTTTTTGCAAAATTTAGAATAAGCAATCAAAGATTATTGGAAGCAGGAAATTTAAGCAGACATGAAAGCTTAGATGATACTCAATCATCTTACAGAAAGCAAAATTCACTTGAACTCACTAAGTTTAGTCCAGTTATTTTGTTTGAAGATAGGAAGTCTGCTTTATGGGAGATTCAATCTTGGGATAAGAGAAATGTAGAGAATAAAGTGCGAACTTCTTATGTGGAATTACCAATGATTGGAAATCCAGTTAATATAATGGAAGAAAATAAAGAAGAATTTTTGGCGATTTATGAAGCACTATTACAAGAGGCTGGTCAAAATAATTCTTTTATAGGTAGAATTACTTTGCTGCCAAGTGATTCCGAAAATACAAACCATTTTTGTGGGGATTCTTTTCGATCTAAGGAATGTGAAGACATATTAGATAAGGTCCAAGAAGAAATTAAAATACAAGAAGAACGAAGAAAATCTTTACAACAATTGAATGAAAAAAGCCAAAGAAATCCAAAAGATGAAAGAAATTTTATTTAAAATATTAAAGTATTCCTTTTTAAAAAAACTTGTGATATAATGGCGAAAAAAGAGAAAGGAAGAAAATAAAATGGAAAAAATAAGAGGATTTGAAGTGGCAAAAGGTTTTGAAAATAGTGATATTCATATACCAGTTAGAAAAACGAAATATTCAGCAGGTTATGATGTAGAAGCAGCAGAAGATTGTATTATACCAGCATTTAAATTAGGACAAGCTCCAACATTAATTAAGACTGGACTAAAAGCATATATGCCAGAAGGAGAATATATGATGCTTTGCAACAGAAGTTCTAATCCAAAGAAAAAAGGATTAGTAATGGCAAATAGTGTAGGAATTATAGATGCGGATTATTATGAAAACCCAGATAATGATGGGCATTTTATGTTTGCATTTTTCAACATAAAAGCAGAAGATATAGAAATTAAAAAAGGAGAATGTATTGGGCAAGCTATCTTTCAAAAATTTGAAGTAATAGATAACGACAACGCTGAAGGAGAAAGAACAGGAGGGTTTGGTTCAACTAACAAATAGATAGCAACATAAAAAAATATTAAATCTTGGAAAAGCTTGCAAATAAAGGAAATTAAGGAAAATATAAGAAAAAAGTAATCGTAAAGGCTTTGACTTTTACCAAATTTTGTAGTATAATAGTTATGTGGTTTAAGAAGAGACAATCCCGTTCTTAACTAACTAATTTATTTGGCAAATGGGAAGGAGGGCTTACATGTTTAATGTAGGTGATAAAATTGTATATCCAATGCACGGAGCAGGTACAATAGATGCAATAGAAGAAAAAAATATTCTAGGAGAAAACCAAGCTTATTATATTATTAAAATGCCAGGAGAAGTAAAAGTAATGGTTCCAACAGCAAAAGCAGAACAAATTGGCGTAAGAAATATAATAGGAAAAGAAGAAGCAGAAAAAGTTATTTCTATTTTGGGAGAGGACGAAACAGAAATGTCTCAAAATTGGAATAAAAGATATAGAGATAATATGGAAAAAATGAAAAGTGGAGATGTATACGAGATTGCAGATGTTGTTAGAAATCTTGCTTTTAAACAAAAAGAAAAAGGATTATCTACTGGTGAAAAGAAGATGCTTTCCAATGCAAAACAAATTTTAGTTAGTGAATTAGTTTTAGCAGAACATGCTTCACAAGAAGAAGTAGAAGAACTAATTGATAATAAGATAAGTCTATCATTTGATGAGTATAGAACACCACATGAAGAAATTGATTTAAATACAAGTATGGTTAATAAATTCATTCCATTTGATAGCAATGAAGGAACAACCAATTTATAATAAATCTAAGCAGTGTAACCCAAAAAGGTTACACTGTTATTGTTTTGTCAGTTTGGGGACGTTAGTTTAACTGACATGTGTCCCTTAACTGACAAAAAATGGAATTGTCAAATTGTAAAGAAGGATTTATCTTTTTTTTGTCGAATAATATAATAATAAGAATACTAATGCAACTTAATAGTGAGATAAGTAAAATAATATACTTTGTGATAAGAGATTGAGAGGATAAGAGATAGAAAGGTAGCGTTTCTAAATTGGTAAAATATAGTGATGAGCTAATTGAAGAAATTAGAAGTAATAATGATATTGTAGATGTTATTTCACAATATGTTACTTTAAAAAGAAGTGGGAGAAATTTTTTTGGATTATGTCCATTTCATAAAGAAAAATCTCCTTCTTTTGCTGTTTCGCCAGACAAGCAAATATTTCATTGCTTTGGTTGCAATGCAGGTGGAAATGTAATTCATTTTGTTAGTAAAATTGAAAGCATTAACTTTAAAGAAACATTAGAACTTCTAGCAGAAAGAGCTAATATCGAATTACCAACTTTAGATAATAGCGAAGATGAAAAAACAGCAAGATTAAAATCAAAAGTTTATGAAATTAATCAAATTGCAGCAGAATTTTATCACGAAAATTTATACAAGCCAACGTCAAAAGCAGCACAAGAGTATATTAAGAAAAGGAAGCTAGATAATAATACCTTAAAAGCTTTTTTAATAGGATATGCGGGGAATTTTGACGAGTTATATCAAATATTAAAAGCAAAAGGTTATACAGAAGAGGAAATGTTAGCATCTAGTCTTATAAAGAAGACTCCAGATGGTAAGTTTATGGATAGTTTTCGAAAAAGACTTATGTTTCCAATACAAGATGTTAGAGATAAAGTAATTGCCTTTGGTGGTAGGGTGTTGGATGATAGTAAGCCAAAATATATCAATTCACCAGAAAATATTGTATATAGCAAAGGTAGACACTTATTCGGATTAAATGTAGCAAAGCGACATGATACGAAACAAATTATTATTGTAGAAGGTTACATGGATGCTATTTCTTTATACCAAAGAGGTATCACAAATGTAGTAGCGTCTCTAGGAACAGCTTTGACAGAAGCACAAGGTAGGTTGCTTAGAAGACATAGTGAAAAGGTCATTTTAGGATATGATGCAGATGGTGCTGGGCAAAGTGCTATTTTAAGAGGAATGGAAATTTTGCAAAATATGGGATGTGATCTTCGAGTTTTGCAAATTGAAGGAGCAAAAGATCCAGACGAATACGTTGTAAAATATGGACCAGAGAGATTTCAAAAATGTGTAGAAAATGCTATTTCTTTAGTAGAATTTAAAGTAAAAATTCTTAAAAAAGATTTGAATTTAGAAGTAACGAATGACAAAATTAAATTTTTGAATGAAATTGCAAAAATTTTAGCAAAAGTAAGTAATCAAATGGAAAGAGAAATTTATGTGGAAAAACTTTCTAAAGACTATAAAATATCAAAGGAAGCTATACAAGCAGAAATTAATAAATTAATGTATGCAGGAAATTCAGGAACAAAGAAGTTGGAGAGACCAGTACGTGTAATGACAGAGAAAAAACAAGAAAAGAATCAAGAAGTTTCTGATGCAGTCATTAAAAGAGAAAATATGGTTATCTATTTATTGATTAATGAAGAAGCAAAAGCATATAGCAGACTAAAAGAAGTAATTTTACCTGAAAACTTTCAACATTCATTAAATAAAGTAATCTTAAAAAAATTGTATGAAGAATTAGAAAAAGGAAATAGTAATACTAGTCAAATATTAGACAAATTTGAAGAAGAAAATATGATTAGCCATTTAACAGAAATTATGGCATATGATTTTGAAATTACAGATGTTGACAAGGCAATAGATGATTTAATTAGTATTTATGAAAAAGAAAGACTAGTACAAAGAAGAAATCAGATATTGAAGGAGCTAGATGGAGATAGCACGCAGAATATGGGCCAATTAGAAAATGAATTAAATGAAGTTATTTTAAAATTGGCAAAGATAAAGTAGGAGGCCGAAAAATGAAAAAAGTAGAAAACAAAGAGCCAGCAGAAGAAAACAAAAAAGTAAAGAAGATAACAGTAGAAAATAAAGAAACTCAAAAGGGAGAAAAGAAGGAAGAGAAAAAAATAGAAAAGAAGGAAGAGACTAACTTAAAAGCTGAAAAAGAAGAAAAAAAAGCAGATAACAAAAAAGAAATAGATGAAGTAAGCAAAGCAAAAGTAGAAACTATTTTAAAAAAAGCGAAAGAAAATGGAAAGATTACTTATGGAGAGCTTGCAAATGAATTAGAAGATACTAACCCAGACCAAATAGATAAAGTATTCGATGCTTTTGAGGACTTAGGTGTGAGTGTTTTACAAGATGATGACTTAGATGTAGAACCAGATTTAGAAGATCTACAAGATGTGGAAGATATTAAGTTAGAAGAAATTGACTTAACTAACATTGAAGGAGTTAGTATAGATGATCCTGTTAGAATGTATTTAAGAGAAATTGGAAAAATTCCACTTTTAACTTATGAACAAGAGTTGGAATTAGCAACAGAAATTTTGGCAGGTAGTGAAGAAGCAAAGCAAAGATTAACAGAATCTAACTTAAGATTAGTAGTTAGTATTGCTAAAAAATATGTAGGAAGAGGAATGCTTTTCTTAGATTTAATTCAAGAAGGCAATATGGGATTAATTAAAGCAGTAGAAAAATTCGATTATACAAAAGGATTTAAGTTTAGTACTTATGCAACCTGGTGGATTAGACAAGCTATTACAAGAGCAATAGCAGATCAAGCAAGAACTATCCGTATTCCTGTTCATATGGTAGAAACAATTAATAAATTGATTAGAACTTCAAGACATTTGTTACAACAAAATGGACGTGAGCCATCACCAGAGGAAATAGCAGCAGAAATGGAAATACCAGTAGAAAGAGTTATGGAGATTCAAAAAATAGCACAAGATCCAGTATCATTAGAGACACCAATAGGTGAAGAAGACGACAGTCATTTAGGAGATTTTATTCAAGATGAGGACAGCCCAGCACCACAAGATTCAGCAGCTTATACCTTACTTCGTGAGCAATTGGAAGAAGTAATGAATACATTAACTCCAAGGGAAGCGAAAGTTTTAAAATTAAGATTTGGATTAGAAGATGGAAAAGCACGTACTCTAGAAGAAGTGGGAAAAGAATTCATGGTTACACGTGAAAGAATTAGACAAATTGAAGCAAAAGCATTAAGAAAATTAAGACATCCAAGCAGGAGCAAAAAGCTAAAAGATTACATGAACTAAGATACACATTGTTTCATCTCTATTTGATTGACAGCTAACTTAGCTCCAAAGGCTTGATTTTATAGGAAAAATGTGGTATAATATAGTATGTGATGGGAAAATAAACCTATGGAGGAAGAAAAAATATGAGAGTAAGAGAGAAAAATGGTATTTTAAGTTTCTTGAGAATGATATTTATAGATGTAGATTGTCCAGAAGAGGAAGTAGACATAGAAAGAAGTGAAGACCCTAAAATGAAAGAATTAAAAGAATCATTAGGTAGGGTAGATGCTTTAGAAAGAAATTTCTATGTTTCTAGTTCTGCTCCTAAGGGTGGAAAATCAGGAGGAATTGTAGAAAAGGCAGAAATAGATACTGCAAAGGCTATGGAAGCAGCTGAAAAGAAGGAAACTACAAGAGGACAAGAAGGAAGAGAAATATAACAAAAATAAAAGAAATAAGAAAAAAGTTGAGATTTCCTCAACTTTTTCTTTTCTTACTCTTGACAAAAGTACAAGAGGAGCTTATAATATTAAGCGTACTCACATAGCAATAGTCAATGTTATGTTAGTAATAAAATAAATGGCGACGTAGCTCAGTTGGCTAGAGCAACCGGTTCATACCCGGTAGGTCGT
>CAJUSU010000038.1 GCA_910589185.1 uncultured Clostridia bacterium | reverse complement strand
AATTACTTGTGTGTGTGTGTGTGTGTGTGTACAGCTTCAATGCTTTCAGCGTTTAGGTTTTTCCTTTTCATTTTGTTTTCCCCCACTTTTCCTTTGTTCTTCATATTTTTCTCTGTCTTTAAAATATTCCTGTATTATAACATTTTGTTTTATTTTATCAATATATCCTACATACTGTCAATACCTTCTCACACATTTTTCCATATTTTTTATACTTCTCTTCTAAAATAAAAAGCATATAGTTTTAAACTATATGCCTTCTGAAAGTTGTATATCTTCTAGTATTTTCCAACTTCCTATTTTTTCTGGTAAAGAATAAAAAATCATTTTTTCATTACTAATTGGATGAAGAATTTGCAATTTATATGCCCAAAGTGTTAATTGTTTACCATGTCCCCTTCCCCCATACTTCTGATCACCATAAATACTATGATTTCTGGAAGATAATTGTACTCTAATTTGGTGGTGTCTACCAGTGTGTAGATGTATTTTTAAAACAGATAAATCTAACTCTTCTGCATATTTTAGTACTTCATAATCTAAAATCGCCAACTTGCTATTTTTTATTCCTTCTTTTACCACTTTACTTTTATTATTTCTCTCATCTTTTAATAAATAGTCTTCTAATGTATCTTGTTTTTGGTCCATTTTACCATTTACGATGGTTAAATACGTTTTTTGAAATTGCTTTTCTCTTACTTGATTGCTTAATCTTCCTGCTGCTTTTGAAGTTTTGGCAAATACCATAACTCCTCCTACTGGTCTATCTAGTCTATGTACTAATCCAACATATACGTTGCCTGGTTTTTGGTACTTTTCTTTGATATATTGTTTTACCATGGTAAGTAAGTCAATATCTCCTGTTTTATCTCCTTGTGAAGGAATATTAACTGGTTTTTCTACTACAATAATGTGATTGTCTTCGTAAATTACTTTTAATTGCTGCATTTCTTGCTCCTTTCAGAGTGTCAGTTCAGGGACAGATGTCAGTTAAACTAACGTCCCCAAACTGACATTAGCTCTCCCACCTTCCATAAATTCCGCAAGGAAGTATGAGTTTTGAGTTTGTCATAGGCAAACCTATTTCTCCATGAGATACTTTGCCTTTGTGTTCTTTGGTAATACTTAAATTTAGTAAATTTTCTAATACCATACTAGAAATTCCTGTTGTATAAGAATTGATTAAAAAGAATAGCGGTTTATCTGAAAGTACTTTGCTACATAGTTCTATTAAATCTGGTAAATTTTCCTCGAATTTCCAAACTTCTCCATTTGCTCCTCTTCCATAAGATGGTGGATCCATAATAATAGCATCATAAGTATGTCCTCTACGAATTTCACGATTTACAAATTTGACTACATCATCTACAATATATCTCACTGGTCTGTCCTGCAAACCTGATGCTGCTATATTTTCTTTTGCCCAGCTTACCATTCCTTTTGAGCTATCTACATGGCAAACAGAGGCACCTGCATAGCTACATGCTACACTAGCTCCCCCTGTATAAGCAAATAAATTTAGTACTTTTATTTCTCTATTCGCCTTTTGGATTTTTTGTATCATCCAATCCCAATTGACAGCTTGTTCTGGAAACAAACCTGTATGTTTAAATCCCATTGTCTTAATTAGAAAGCTTAAGTCTTTGTAATGTACTTTCCAACTTTCTGGAATCTTTTTTTGATAATTCCATGCTCCACCACCAGTATTACTTCTTTGATATCTTGCATGGGCTTTTTTCCACTTTTCTGGGAAGGATGGACTATTCCAGATAATTTGTGGGTCTGGTCTAGCTAAAATAATATCTCCCCATCTTTCTAATTTTTCTCCATTTGCCATGTCTAATATTTCGTAATCTTTCCAATCTCTTGCTACTTCCATTTTTATATCCTTTCAAGCTACATTAATTATACTAAACTTAAAATATGCATAAAATTTGTAATTAGCATTACATCAATACTAATAAATACAATTGCAGAAATTACTGCTGTAGTCATTAACTTATGTTTTTGTATTCCCTTTAAAAACCTGCTTGTCCTTTTTTCTTTTTTGCTTTTTAAGGTACGGTTAATCTCCCCATAACGCACCTGTAAAATCATATCTTTTGTATACTCCATAATTCCCCTCCTATGTTATTAATATATGTTTGCTATTTGAGAATTATGACTAAAATCGTATGCCATTTTTCTTGGTTTTTAGAGTAAATTTGCTATGTTTTATAATGATAATTTTATCTTTTCTGCTAATTCTAAGTTAATTCCTGAAACTTCTGCTATTTCGTCTACACTTGCTTCTTTTATTTTTGCTACACTACCAAATTTTTTGAGTAGTGCATTTTTTCTATTTTCTCCTATTCCTTCTATGATGTCTAATTCTGATTTTGTCATTTCTTTATCACGTAATTTCCTATGATAACTAATCGCCTTATCGTGAATACAATCTTGAAAATAGGTAATCAGTTTCATTAGTTCTTCTGATAAAGGTATTTCTTCTCTATTTTCATTAATTAAAGCTCTTGTAGAGTGTTTGTCGTCTTTTACCATTCCATAAATTGGTAACTTTAGTTTTAATTCTGCTACAGCTTGTTTGGCTGCGTGAATTTGCGTAATCCCACCATCTACAAAGATGACATCTGGTAAATCTCCAAATGCTTCATCTGTTTTACCAATGGAATGTTTTAATCTTCTTGAAATGACTTCATTCATACATCTATGGTCATCTTGTCCTAATACTGTTTTGATTTTAAAATTGCGAGATAAATATTTCTTCACTTCTCCGTCTTGTAATACACACATAGAAGCTACAATAAATTGTCCTGAGAGATTTGAAATATCATATCCTTCAATTTTTCTTGGTACTTTTTTCAAATGTAATATTTCTTGTAGCTCTTTCACTGCTTGATATTTTTCTTTTTCTTTATTGGTTAAAGTAATTTGCGCATTGTTTTCGGCCATTTCTACTAATCTTAATTTTTCACCTTTTTGTGGTGCTTTAATTTCAACTTTTCTCTCTGCCATTTGGCTAAGCCATTCTTGCAATAGTTCTTTGTCCTCAATTTCTTCTTTTATCATAATTTTATTCGGAAATACTATTTCATTCATATAATGTTGTTTTAGAAAACTAGACAAAATTTCTTTGTCTGTTTCGTCTTGCAAATCGTCTAAAAAGTAGTGATGTCTTTCTACCATTTTGCTATTTCGAATTAAGAATAACTCTAAGCAAATATGAAATGGACTTCTTGCTAATCCTATTACATCTATATTATTTTCTGATAAATTAGATACTTTTTGTTTTTCTTCTGTAATACGCTCTATAGCAAATTTTTTATCTCTTAGCTGTGCTGCTTTTTCAAATTCTAAGTTTTCTGCTGCTTTTTGTATTTCTTCTTCTAATTGTTTTACTATATTAGCAGTCTTCCCTTCTAATAGTCCAATAATTTGATTAATTTCTTCCCTATATTCTTCTTTTGAAATTTTGCCACTACAGGGTGCACTACATTTTTTGATTTGGTAATTTAAACATGGCCTTGTTCTACTTTTGAATACTTTGCATTGCCTAATTTGATATCTTGTACGAATAAAATCTAACATTTCATTGGCTGCACCAGTATTTGCATATGGTCCAAAGTATCTGGCTCCATCATTTAACACTTTTCTGGTAGTAAAAACTCTTGGAAAATCTTCTTTTACAGTTACTTTAATATATGGGTATGTTTTGTCGTCTTTTAGAAGCACATTAAATTTTGGCATATTCTTCTTGATTAAGTTACATTCTAAAATCAAAGCTTCTGATTCATTGTCTGTTACAATGTATTCAAAATGGTCTACTAAGGCTACCATGTTTTCAATTCTTTTGGTTTTATTGTTTTTTCTAAAATATTGCCTTACTCTATTTTTTAAAGAAATTGCCTTTCCTACATAGATAATATGATTTTCTTTATCTCTCATAATGTATACACCTGGTTTGTTTGGTAGCTTCTTTAGTTCTTCTTCAATACAAAACATAACTTCCTCCGCTTCTTTGCTGTATCTATTTTAGCACATTTTTTGTAGTTTTACAATTTAATTTTTTCCTGCATAATTCTATGATAAAATCTCCTATTTTAATCTAAAACAGGTTTTGTCCCTCTATTTTTTTGACACAATTTGACTTTTGTAGTAATATAATACTATTGGAAATGATGCAAATTAGTATTTTAGTAAAAGGAGGATAGTTTTAGTTGATACAGCGCCTGGACGAGAAAAGTATTTCTTGTTGACGAGGATAGGATTTATCGAAAGACTCGGCGGATGGTCCTATGGTATTCATTACTACCATGAAATATTAGACAAAAGTTCACAGTAATGTGATAACAAATCTAATAGGGTAATGTAGTTTGCGTTCTTTCCTTTATTTTAAGGAGGAATTAAATATGTGTGGAATCGTAGGTTATATAGGCAATAAAAAGGCTGTTCCAGTACTTGTTAATGGCTTACATTGCTTAGAATATCGCGGATATGACTCAGCAGGAATTGCTGTTTTAGAAAATAATAAAATTGTTGTAAAAAAAGATAAGGGCAGAGTTGCTAATTTAGATAATATGCCAGGAATTAATGATTTAGAAGCTTCTATTGGTATTGCTCATACGAGATGGGCAACCCACGGAAAGCCATCTATGGAAAACTCTCACCCTCATATGGACAATAGCAATCAATTTGCAGTAGTTCATAATGGAATTATTGAAAACTATAATGAATTAAGAGCATTTTTAACAGAAAAAGGATATCATTTCTTATCTCAAACAGATACAGAAGTCATTCCTAACTTAATTCATTACCATTATACCAAAGGTGTAGACTGTGAAGATACCTTTTTAGGTGCTATTCATGCAGCTGTCAATGACCTAAAAGGAAGTTATGCTTTAGAAGTAATTTCAAACCTATTCCCTGATAGAGTAGTTGTGGTTAGAAAAGATAGCCCTCTTGTTCTTGGAAAGGGAAAAGAAGAAAATTATGTGGCTTCTGACATTCCAGCTGTTTTGGCTTATACTAAGGACTTCTATTTATTAGAAGATAATGAATATGCTGTTGTGTATCAAGACCATGTTCAATTTTATGATAGCAATTTAGTAGAACATGTTAAAGAAGTAAAAGTAATAGAATGGGATGCCACTGCTGCAGAAAAAAACGGTTATGAAGACTTTATGTTAAAAGAAATTCATGAACAACCAATGGCTATTCGTGAGACTATTAAGAACCGATTAAATTTAGGAGAAAAATGTTTATTTAAAGATTTAGCCATTACGAAAGAATATTTACAAAGTTTAAATAAAATCTATATTGTAGCCTGTGGTACAGCAATGCATGCTGGTTTAGTAGGAAAAGATGCAATTGAAAAACTTTGCAAAATTCCAGTAGAAGTAGATATTGCATCAGAATTCCGTTATCGTGACCCTATCATAGATGAGAAAACTTTATGTATTTATATTAGTCAATCTGGTGAAACAGCAGATACTTTAGCAGCTTTAAAATTAGCAAAACGCAAAGGTGCTAAAACATTGGCAGTAACTAATGTGATTGGAAGTTCTATTACTCGTGAAGCAGACTATACTGTCTATACTTATGCAGGACCTGAAATTGCAGTTGCTTCTACAAAAGCTTATACTTCTCAGGTAGTTTTACTAACTGTTTTAGCTGTTTATTTTGCAGAACTTTTAGGAAGCTATGAAGAAGCAAAATTAGAAGAATTGAAAACTGAAATTTCTGGCTTACCAGCAAAATTAGAAACTGTATTAGAAGAAGAAAAAACTTTAAAAGATATTGCTGAAAAGATTTACACAGAACATGATATGTATTTCTTAGGTAGAGGTTCTGATTATCATGTAGCCATGGAAGGTTCTTTAAAAGTAAAAGAAATTTCCTATATCCATTCTGAGGCTTATGCTTCTGGCGAATTAAAACATGGAACTATTGCTTTAATTGAAAATGGCATTACTGTTATTGGAGTTTTAACCAACCCAGAATTGACACCAAAATCAATTAGCAATATTCAAGAAGTAGTATCAAGAGGTGCTAAAACATTAGTAGTTACTAACCAAGATTTAGCGAACGTAAGCTTTGATTATGTTGTTCGCATTCCAGAAACGAATAGTTTAATCTCTCCTATTCTTTCTGTTGTACCTCTTCAGTTGCTTGCTTATTATATTTCTAAAACCAAAGGATTAGATGTAGATAAGCCAAGAAACTTAGCAAAGTCAGTTACCGTGGAATAGGATAAACACCACCTATAATGGGTGGTGTTTTAGTTTTTCTATATTTTCTGAATTATACCAAAACTTTATACACTGCTATAACTTAAAAAGTATACATCTAAATGTAGTATAATCCTTATCGGGGGTAGTAGAGCCGCTAGTATTGGTAACAGTACGATAACCAGAAAATGCATATGTATTAGAAGAACGGCATGTTCCACCTCTCCAAACACAAGGGCTAGAATTATAGGTATAAGTTTCCGTTGAATATTCACAGCAATTAGAAGATAAATCATAAATATTACATACTTTATCCCCTGACATTCCTGTATTTAATTTACTAGTATTTTTTGATGATCGTCCAGAATATCCCGTATGTCCCATTTTTTCAATAAATACAAGTGCTGTATCCCAAGCATAGGAATTAACTAAATCACTACGATAGGTTCCACTTTTCTTCATGTTACGAGATTGTACAGAACAATCTGATTGCTTAATATTTGTCCACGGAGCTTTGTTGTATTTTGATTTTACCCCTGATACATTACTTGCTTCAAATCGGGCAATCCAATATCCGCAGTCATTTATAGTATTGTCTATAAAATTCTTCAAATTTAATGCATGCGTATTGGCGCCACCTTGATTTATAGACTCCTGTATGCCATAACCTGTACTATCTTTATACGTATTTATGGCTGCTCCATAGTTTGCTTGAGATTGAACAGGAGATGCTGGAGCTGGTTTTCCCTTAGTAAATATATATCTTCCTAAAGTAATTGAGGAGATTGAACCATCTAAGTTTTTTATCTGCCCCACAGGGATCCATACGAACTGGTTGTTTTGATCATCGGCGATGACAATTCCATCCTGAACACATGGATTATGATTTTCATCATAGTTATATTCTACTTTTGCTACCTCTGAACTTTCAGTTCCATGACTTAGAACTCTAAAGCCATCTGGAATAACTACTTTATTTCCATTTTCATCATTGATGGTTGTTGATGCTTCTTGCTTTTCTCCTACTATATCTGCTACTGTAGGCGTTGATACAGAAACGGAACACGTTGCTTCTATATTACTTCCATCTGTTGCAGTTGCTGTGATTGTTGCTGTTCCTTCTGTTTTTCCTGTTATTACTCCTGTTTCGCTTACTGTTGCTATATCTTCATTGCTGCTCGTCCATTTTACGTTCTTATTTGTTGCATCTTCTGGTTCTACTGTAGCTGTTAATGTAAGTGTTTTTCCTTTTATTACTGTTGCTTTTGTTTTATTTAGTATAATACTTTCTACTAGCACTTTTGTTGCCGCTATTTCTACTGTCTTAGTCGCTTCTCCCGCTTCATTTTTTGCAACTACTTTTATTGTATATTTTTCTCCTGCTGTTATCCCCGTTTTTTGCGTTGCTCCTATTTCCGTATTTACATTGGTTATTTCTTGATATTGGCTATCTTCTGCTTCTGCCGGTTTATAGTAATAGGTTACTGTTCCATTTCCTAATCTTGTTATTATTGCTTTTGCTGTGATACTATTTTGTGTACTACTGGTTTCTATTCTTTTTATAATTGGCATTACCTTTCCTGCTTGTCCTATATATTCTATTTCTATATCTACTGGTTTT
>CAJUSU010000037.1 GCA_910589185.1 uncultured Clostridia bacterium | reverse complement strand
ACTTTAATATCATAATCCTCTTAATCCCCATTTTCCACGAGTTCTTCCTAACCCAGATTTCTTTACTCCACCAAATGGATTATATGGCGCAGAATATGCTAAATTATTGCAAGCTACCATTCCAGTCTTCAATTCTTTACTTATTTTCTCAAATTTTTCTTTATTAGTAGTAAAAACATATCCACCTAAACCATAAATAGTATCATTTGCAAGTTCAATTGCTTCTTCAATTGTTTTGAAACTAATAACAGGTAATATTGGTCCAAATACTTCTTCTTTCCATACTTTCATATCTTTTGTAATATTGGTTAAAATTGTTGGCTCAAAATAGTTTTCTTTTTCCTTTTGTTGTTTTCCACCGTAAATAACATTTGCACCTTTATTTACTGCATCATTAAATTGCTCTAATAAAGTGTTAAGTTGTTTCTTATTTACAAGAGGACCAATTGTAGTATTTCTATCAAGCGGATTTCCTATCACTTGTGATTTAGCAATATCCTTAAGCTTGCTAACTACTTCATCAAATACAGTTTCATGAACAATTAACCTTTTTAATGCATGGCATAACTGTCCACTATTTGAAAATTTCTTTTTAAATATCCCTTGAATAACATCATCAATATTTGCGTCTTCACAAACAATTCCTGGTGCTGAACCTCCTAATTCCATAAGAATTGGAATCATTTTATTTGCTGCTACTTTATATAGGTATTCTCCTGTTTTTGTATTTCCTGTAAAGCATATCATATCAATATCTTGTTCTACTAAAAAGCTTCCTATTTCTTTTCCGCCAAGTACAAATTGCCATACTCCTGCTGGTAAATTTGAATTATTTAATATTTCTTTTAAAAATTTATAAAGAAGTAATAAATTAGGATCTGGTTTACTAATTACAACATTTCCAACAATTAGATTTTGAAAAGCTATTGCACAACATAATGAAAATGGATAATTAAATGGCGAAATTGCTACAACTATACCTTTTGGTTCATAAAAAACTTTCTGTATTTCTTTATCGCTTTCAAATGTTATTTCTGAAGCAATACAATCCTTTGCATTTTCTAAATCCCATTTTATATTTTTTAATGTAGACTTTATTTCATTCTCTGATTGAACAATTGGCTTTCCCATTTCTAATGATATTAAGTTTGCAATTTTATCTAAGTTTTCCTCAAATTTGTTATATATTTCTTTTAATATTTCAATTCTTTTGTCAATATCTAAATTTGCCCACTTACTTTGCACAGATTTTGCTAAACTTACTTTTTCTATAACTTCTTCCTTTGTAGTTTCTTCCATTTCTCCTAACATCTCATTATTGCTTGGGTTAATAGAAATTATTTTCATACTTTTACACCTCTTTTATCTTTCTCTTCTAAACAACTTTCCTATTTATTGTTATTTCACTCACTTCAATCATTTTAGGTAGTTTTAATATATATATCATTAAGTCTGCAATGTCTGCTGGATTCATCCATTCTTCTGGATGTTCTATTTCTTTTCCAGTCCATTTTGCATGCATTTTGGTATTCATTCCACCAACATTAAATTGTATTACTCTACAATTATATTTTTTTAACTCTAGTTGCAAATTATAGCTTGTTCCACGAATTGCCCATTTTGAAGTTGTATAAGCAATTTGGTCTGTATAACCTGCTTTTGTTCCAATAGTTGAACCTACATTGAAAATATCTGCTTCACTTTCTTTTATTAATGTTATTAATTGTGTAACTAAATAAATAGGAGCAAGTACATTTACTTTCATTAAATCATCTAATACATCATAAGTAACTTCTTCTAGTTTCTGTACTCCTGGTAGACCTGCACAATTTATTACCGCATCTATTTTCTTATATTTTTCCTTAATGATATTACAAGTAGCTTCTATTGATTTTTCATCCGTTAAATCTGTTTTAATAAAATCACATTCATAATTAGGTTTCGTTCTACATAATGCAACTATCTTTATATCTTTTTCTTTTAAACACTTTAAAGCAAATTCTTTTCCTAATCCGTCACTTGCTCCTGTTAAAATAATATTTTTCATTCTTTTTCTCCTCCATTTGAATTAGGTAGTTAATATATAATCTCCGAAATCATAGTAAATTCAACTATTATATGTCTTGTTTTAGTTGTAGCATTGCTATACATTCCATATGGCAGGTATAGCGTAAGGAATATTGATAATATTGTTAGTATGTTGCTTAGTAGGATAAATTCTTTTCTAAATATTCACTATAATATTTATCTAATAACAAAAAAATATATCCCGAAAAGTTCCAAAGTTTTTGATCTGTTCCTAAAATTTCTTTGGAAATATGTGTATTTTTATCTACAATAATTTTCATAAATGCCTTACTAGTATACCATAGAAAATTTATCATATTCTCTAAAATTGTATTAACTCTACTAACATATCCTCCCCAAAGGTTACTGGTCAAGTTGTCCTCATCATTTTTAGGACAAGCAAAAGAAAAACAAAAAAAGCTTAAAAATTCATTATGTGAATAATTTGAATATGAGCTATATTGCCTTTTTCTCCAACCTGTTAAACCTTTTCCCTCATATTTCTCTATTGTATTATTAAGTTCCTTAGGCGAAAAATATTTTCTCCATATTTTCATATTTTCTTCTATCATTTCTGTTTTCATTAATATATCTTGCTTTTCTTCATCTATACTAATATTTAAAAGTAACATACACATTTCAAATAATTGTCTACTTATAACATTTGCTTGATAATCTAGTCCTTTTTGTGCTAAATATATAACTGAAATTGTTGAATTTGCAATTGTTGAAAATATAGATGAATATAACAATTTTTCTTTAAAATTACTATCTTCCTTATTACTTGTTATTGATAAACTCATAATACCAAAATACATACAATATAGTTCTGCAATATTCAATAAGTTCTCATCGTTCTCTTGTATTTTAACTGTATTTTTTGATATATCATTCATATCATTATAGCATTGAATGATTTCCTCATAAGATGGTATTAAATCTTCATCAATAATTATTTTTTTATTCAGCTCCTTATACTTTTCTTTTGACAGCATAAATTCCACCTCAATCGTTACTACTTTCAATTAACTTATCAAAATCTGATTGATATAACCTATCTTGTATAACTCTATACTTTTCAAATTCAGAAATAGCTTTATCGCAAGCTATTTCATGAGAAATTTTACCTGCGTCTTTTAATATATCTCTATCATCTGCAAGTAAATATCTATCTATTCTAGTAGCCCAATCTTCCATTGTCATTGGTATATTTCTTTTAGCTCTTGCTTCTGCTAAATCTAAAAATGCTGAAACAATAAGCTCTAGCTGCTCCAGTTCTTCTTTCTTTAGATAATTTTTAGCAATAACTACATCTGTTTCTAATATTTTCCCATTTGGAGAATTTCCCCACGAAGTTAGTCCCATATGCTCTTTTTCACTATTAGCTCTATTATAAATAATTTCTGCTGCCGTTTGATGAGATACTGCATAGTGCATTTTATTTTGTACTTTTTAAAAAAACTTTATTGTTGTTGGAGATTTTGGATCATAGTCAATACTAGTTGTATAAATATCTGTGATTTTTTGATAAAATCTTCTTTCAGATAATCTAATTTCTCTAATTTCAGCTAATAAAGAATCATAATAATCTTCATCAAAAAATGTTCCATTCTCCATTCTTCGCTTATCGATGACATATCCTTTTTTTGAAAATTCTTTTAATATATTAGTTGCCCATCTTCTAAATTGAATGGCTCTATCTGTGCTTACTCTATATCCAACAGAAATTGTTGCATCTAAATTGTAATATTGTACTATTCTATTTACTTCTCTATTTCCTTCTTTTTGAACTACCGAGAATTTCTCGGTAGTTGAATTTTTGTCTAATTCTAAATCGTTGTAAATATTTTTTAAATGCAATCCTATATTGTCTGATGAACAATCATATAATTTAGCCATTGCTTTTTGAGTCAGCCATAAATCTCCCTCTTCAAATCTAACTTCAATTCCACTATTTGCATGAGTTTGTTGTTCAAAAATTAAAAATTCTGCTGAACTACTTCTTATATATAAGTCTTTACTTGCCATATTTTTTCTCCTTTTGGTTAATATATAACTATTCTCTTATTTCCAAAGTTTACTTTAATTTCAAAGCAGTGATAGTTTCCACATGGCTCGTAAACGGAAACATATCAACTGGCTGTATTCCTTTTATTTCATATTTCTCTTCTAGCTGCTTTAAATCTCTAACCATTGTTGCAGGATTACAGCTAATATATACCACTTTTTGTGGCTGTACCTTTAAAATATTTTGAATGGTTGTATTATCCAATCCCCTTCTTGGTGGGTCAACTAAAATAACATTTGGTTGTACTTTTTTGTTATCTAGTAAATCTGCTAAAGCTTACTCTATATTTTCAATATGGTTTTCTTTTGCATTTTCCTTTGCATCTTCAATTGCTTGCTCAATAATTTCAATTCCATAAACCTGTTTTGCAAATGCCGAAGCATAAATTCCAATAGTTCCTATTCCACAATACAAATCTAAAACAATATCCTCTTTTTGAATATTTGCTCCTTTGATTGCTTCATTATATAATATCTCTGTTTGTACAGGATTTACTTGGTAAAAAGACATTGGTGATATTTTAAAAGTATAATCTCCTAATTTATCATAAATATATCCTTCTCCATATAGTACAATATTTTGATTGCCTAAAATCACATTTGTGTTTTTGGTATTAATGTTTTTTACAATTGTTTTTAGCTCATATTCTGGATATTCTTTTGCAAAATTCTTTAATAAATAATCAACTAATTCCCTTTCTTTTGGAATTTCTTTTTGGTTAACCACAAATACACACATTACTTCTTTTGATTTCTTACCTATTTTAATCACTACATGTCTAAATATTCCTTGATTTTTTTCTTCTTGATAAGCAGATATCTTGTTCTCTTGTAAAAATCTAACTACTGATTTTGCCATGTATTCTGAAACAGGATGCTGAATTTTGCATTCATGCATTGGTATAATGTCATGTGTTCTATTGGCAAATACTCCTGTTGTAATATTTCCTTGTTTATCATATCCAATAGGATATTGTGCTTTATTTCTATAGTGATATGGTTCTTTCATGCCAATAGTAGGTTTTACTTCTAGTTTATTTTCTAAAGTTCTATTAACTAAATTTTGCACTATCTCTCTTTTTAAGTTTAAGGTTGCTTCATAGTTCATATGCCTTAAACTACAACCTCCACATTTTTGATAAGTAGAACATTCTGTTTCAGTTCTATCTTTAGATGGTTTTATTATCTCTAATACTTTTCCAAAAGCATGGGATTTCGTTGTTTTTAGAATTAGGATTTTACATTTTTCTTCCTTTATAACACCATGAACAAAAATTGTGTATCCCTCTATTTTGGCAATTCCTTCTCCTTCATATCCCTGGTCTATAATATCTACAATATATGTTTCATTCTTTTTAACTGGTATTTCCATTTTTCATTCACTTTCTTATAAATATTGTTTCATCACTTGATATACTTTATGTATCGGCAAACCAACTATTGTTGCATAATTTCCTTCTATCTTTTCTATGAATTTTCCAAATTCTTCTTGTACAGCATATGCTCCTGCTTTATCCATTGCTTTGCCTGAGTTAATCCAATTTTGTATCTCTTTATCCTCCATTGGACTAATATATACTTTTCCGATATCATAGTCGTTGTATTCCCTTTGAACTCCATCTTTTTCTATTAATATACTCATTCCAGTAAGCACTTCATTCATATCATTTTGTAAATTGGAAAGCATTTGAAAAGCTTCTTTCTTATCCTTTGGTTTTCCATAAATTGCTCCATTTTTTAATACCATAGTATCTGCTCCAATTACAATTCTATCTCCTTGTGTTTGGTTAAAAACAGTTTTAGCCTTTAAATATGCTATTCTTTTAGATTGCTCTTCAATAGTTAGACCTTCTTGAAAGCTCTCATCACTATTACTTACGATTACTTCAAAATCTTGTGTGATAGATTTTAGTAATTCTTTTCTTCTAGGTGAACCAGATGCTAAAATAACTCTCATTTTTTCTCTCCCATTTTCAACTTTTTTCTCTTTATTTATACCATTACACGCTTAGAAAGTCAAACATTGTCTTTCTTTTGAATTTATTTTTCATGTTTGTATTTTTTTGTTGAAAAGTGTCGAAACATATACTAAAATAGAAAAATCAAAACTTTATGAGGGGGTGAAATTTAATTTAAATAATTATAGAAAGGAGAATTAATATGAAATTAATCAAAACATTATTCGAACTAACAAAAGAAGAAGAAATTGTACACAATCCTTATTTAAAATTTAATTTTGATTGGAAAAATGCCTCTAATGGATTTGTCTATTTAAGGCCTGAATCCAATATTTATCATTGGCTAAACCCTGTCATTTTTTCTATCAAATTAGGTTTTATAATAGAAATTATGAAAAACAATATGGATTACATATTGAAAGATAGAGAAAAAGCATTTTCCTTAATATGCTCGAAATTACAAATTACTCAGAGTTCTTTTTATAGCAGTATATACGAACTACAAGATATGCTAATTAGCTCTGGAAAAGTTAAGGTATGTAAAAATGGAAAGGTCATTCTTATGAATGATATATAGGAGGAAAGTATGCTATTAATTAATCGTTTTAAGTATATAACTAATAAATATCATTTAAAAAACGGTATGCATGTAGACATGAATTTAATCAATAAAATTGTAATTATTGAAAAAATAGATATTGAGGACTTACAAGTTTTACTTCAAATTAATAATACTATTATGAAAAAATTAAAAACTGGAAAGCAGAGATATACAAAACTAAACTTTAATCATTATAAAGGGATAAAGGCTAAAAAGTTTGTTAATAAAGGAAATATTACCTATGAAGAGTTTGTCACTTTGAAAATCCTTCTTGACGTAAAAGATTATACACTAATAAGAATGCTTGGAATTTCAGTGTATAGTTACAAAAAAATGAAGTTTGAAGGTCGTATAGTAAAGGTGAAAGACATTAAGATAAAACATATTGTTGATTTAATTAAAGTGGATCTAAAATATCAATTTGAAAAGTATTGTACTATTGAAGAAGTTAAGGAAATATGCCAAAATCGAAAAATAACAATTGACGATTTTGCCAAATATTATAGTGACAATCCCAAGCATTATAAGTTTAATAGTATATTAATTAATAACAGTGAAAAAGGATTTTGGATTGGTAGTGATACTAAAATTCCTCGTGATTTTACTGACGCTAATCAACTCGAATTAAATTCTGGTTTGAAAAAGGTTGCCAATAAAGTATCTTCTATGATTGGTTCTCAAAGTTTTAAAGAAGATTTAGTAAATGATACTTACTGTGAACTAGTAGAAAAGTGTGGAGTTATTGTTAGAAATTTTTCTTTCAACTCCAAAATTCTATTCAATATATTAATGGCTAAAGCTAAATATATGATGATAAATATTTATCGTAAAAAATATAAACAACATGATATCTCATATGATAGTTTTGAAGATATTAACCTAGACTGCTTAGATTTTCTTAAAGACGAGCATTATAATCCACAATTATTATTTCTTTAATAGCTATCTCTTTGTATAGTTATAGGATAATGAAAAAACTGTTGTAATTATAAAAATTAACAACAGTTTTATTTTCTTTGTGGTGCGGATGAGAGGACTCGAACCTCCACACCGTTGGTACTGGTTCCTAAGACCAGCGCGTCTGCCAGTTCCGCCACATCCGCATATATATTGTTTCTATATTCTGCAACAGATATATATTAACATACTTTTTATTTCTTTGTCAATAGTAATCTATTAAAAAATCAACCAAAAAAAGTAGGAAATACATTTCCCACTTTTTTGATTTTTTAAGAATTACTCTTCTTCGTATCCTGGCTTACCTAATAACCTAAACATATTTGTTTTATACTTTTCAACCCCTGGTTGGTCAAAAGGATTAATTCCTAAAATCTTGCCAGACATAGCACACGCTAGTTCAAAGAAATAAATTAAATGTCCTAATGTAAACTCATTTAATTTATCCATAGTAATCATTATGTTTGGAACTCCTCCCTCTACATGTGCACTGATAGTCCCTTCCATTGCTTTTTTGTTAACATAGTCTAAGTCTTTATCTACTAAATAATTTAACTCATCTAAATTATCTTCATCTTGGTGTATATTTAAATTAGAGTTAGAATCTTTAATGTTAATAACAGTTTCAAATAGATTTCGTGTTCCTTCTTGAATAAACTGACCTAAAGAGTGTAAATCTGTTGTAAATTCTGCTCCTGTTGGATAGATTCCCTTTCCTTCTTTCCCTTCACTTTCTCCATAAAGTTGTTTCCACCATTCAATCATATAGTGTAGTTTTGGCTCATAACTTACCAGTATTTCTATATCTTTTTTATTTTTATATAAGATATTTCTAGCAACTGCATATTTATAACA
>CAJUSU010000036.1 GCA_910589185.1 uncultured Clostridia bacterium | reverse complement strand
ACAGCAGACTTTACAAGTGCTATTAAAGAAGTAGGTACATATACTGTAAAAGCATATGTAGAAGCAACTGCAACTGAAAAACAATCTGCAACAGTAGATTCAGCAACAACTGCTGAAAATGCAGGAAAGATTGTAGTATCTAAATTAGCACAAGTAACAGATATAAAAGTAGATGTTGAAAATAACAAAATTACATGGAAAGATGCAAGCAATAAAGATGTAAGCTATGAAGTAAAAGTATTAGAGCCAGAAATAGTAGATGGCAAATATACTGGAAAATATGTAGAAAAGGAAACAGTAAGTAGTGTAGATAACACAAAGAAGGAAGCAACACTTCCTGCAATTACTGCAAATACTTCTTATAGAGTACAAGTAGTAGCAAAAAATGCATCTAAGAGAGTATTAGATTCAGAAGCAGCTACATCAAATGACTTCTTTACAGTAGCAACACCTGATGCTCCTACAGTAGACAACCAATCATTAGAAAAAGCTGTAAAACTAACAGGTATTGAAAAAGCTGAACTAGCAGGAGATAGCAATGCTATAATCAGTTATGCGGTAGAAGTATACAACGTAGAAGGAAATGAAACAAAACTTGTAGCTACAAAAGCTGCAACACTAACAAAAACAGAAGGTCAAGACACTTATGAAACAGTAGTAGATGGATTAGAAGCTGGTAAGACATACAAATTCGTATTAACAGTAACCATCAATGGAGTAACTAAAAAAGCTCCTATCACAAGTGGAGATGTAATTGTTAAAAACTCAATTGCAATTAATGGTCTTACAGTAAACGAAGCAGCTACAGAAGCAAAACAAGGCGAAATTTACACAAATGGAACCAAAGCTTATATCAATGGAGAAACAATTGAAAATATTAATGTATTCTCAACAGAATATCAAGCAATTTTAAATGATATTGTAAGGAGTCTAAAAACAGGTGACAAAGTTACCATTTCAGGAAACAATATTAAATTAGAATTAAACCATAATGCTAGTGCAACAACAGCATTAGGAGCATCTATTAAAGGCAAAACTGTAGAAGTAATCGGAAATGGTTACTACAGAACTCTTACAACAGCTGACAAAGCAAGCAAAATAGTTCTAGGTGCAAATAATGGAAGAGGATATTTTGCAGTTAGTACAGCACTAAATGCAGAAGAAGTTGTTTTAGAAGGAGTAACTCTACAATCAACTGTTGGAACTTACACAGTAAAAGGTAATACAACAACTACTATCAATGGAGTTGTAGCAAAAGTATCAAAAGATACAAAAGTAACACCTACAAGTGGAAAATTAACAGTTGTAGCAAGTGACAGTAACTTAGAACTTTCTACAAATGCAGATTTAGCACTTGAAATTAGCGGAGAAAAAGATTTAGCATTAAGACAAACAGGAAGCGTTACAATCAATGCTAAAAATGGTGATATTACTTTAACATCTCCAAAAGCAACTGTTGCAGGAAATATCAATGTAACAATCAAAAATGGAGAATTAAATGTTACTGCTGATACATTAGCAGGAGCAAAAAATGTTGTAGTAAACAATGCAAAAGGTGAAACAACAACGGTTGTAGCAAACTTAAAAGCTACAGCACCATTTACAACTACTGCAGCAGTTAAAGTAAAAGCTATTTTAGACACTTATGCTGAAACAGAATCACTTGATACAGTAAGTGACTTAACAGTAGTAACTGGAAAAACAGCGAAAGAAGTTGTAGAATTTGTAAAAGGATTAGGAATTAACGAAGAAGCTGATGCTTCAATCGAAGTTTCTGACGGCGTTGTTACACTTACATTCGAAGGAATTGTAACAAATTACAAAGTTCTAGGAATTAACTAATAAGATATAAAATATGTAGAATAAAAACGGGCAAATAGCTATTTGCCCGTTTTTCTAAAATAGGGACTATGGAGGAAAGAAAAAAATGAAAAAGTCAATAAAGATGATAATAGCAGCAGTTGTTGGGGTAATTATCATAGCCATTGTATGCCTTGCTATTATGCAAAGTGGCAAAAAGGCTATTACTATGGAACAATTTGAAGAAAAAGCAAAAGAAAATGGATACAAAATAGCCGATATACAAAATGACATTACCAAAAAAGAAGAAATTATTAATGCAAAGCTTGCTATAAGTGAAGATTACAGTTATTTTATTAGTTTTTATATTTTAAAAGATAATGACTCTGCAAGCAATTTTTACAAAGAGCAAAAAGAGGAGTTTGCAAAAACAAAACAAGAAGAAAATGAACCAATAGAAAAGAAAAGTAAATCTTATGAAGAATATAGTTTAAAATCAAATGGAAAGTATATGTATATTTCAAGAATAGAAAATACAATTGTTCAATTCAATGTGAATGAATCAGAAGAACAAAAAGTAAAAGAATTTTTAGAAAAATGCTTTTAAAAAATATAAAATAAAACAAAAAAATGTCAAATATTTGTTTGACATTTTTTTGTTTGTATGTTATCATTATATAGGAAGAAAAAATAAAATTAAGGAGAGATGAAATATGCCAAGAAAAACAAAAGACCCAATGGCAATTAATAAAAGAGAGAAAGCAATTTTAAGATTTATTGAAAAAGAAATGGAAGAAAACGGATATGCTCCATCAGTAAGAGAAATTGGAAAGGCAGTAGGATTAAAATCAACTGCAACAGTACATAACTATTTAGCAAAATTAGCTGAAAAAGGCTATATTAAAAAAGAAGAACAAAAAGGAAGAACTCTAAGACTACTAAAAGGTGGTAACGGAGAAGATGTAACTAAAAAGCATGAAGATAAAAATTATTATACTGGAAAAGAAATGATTGAAGTTCCTGTAATTGGGAAAATTACAGCTGGTGAACCAATTTTAGCAGTAGAAAATATTACAGATACTTTCCCAATTCCAATTGATTTTGTGGGAAATAGTGAAAGCTTTATGCTAACAGTACGCGGAGAAAGTATGATTGAAGCTGGTATTCTAGATGGAGATTATATTTTAGTAAAAAGACAAAATACAGCAGAAAATGGACAAATTGTAGTGGCATTGATTGATGACTCAGCAACTGTAAAAACATTTTATAAAGAAAAAGATCATATCAGACTACAACCTGAAAATAGCACAATGGATCCAATTATTGTTCCAAATTGTGAAATTTTAGGAAAAGTAGCAGGTGTATTTAGAAAAATGTAATTGAAAAAATTGGGAAGGGGAGAATTCTATGAATTACTTAGACATCTGGTTTTTTGATAGACGTCCTAGAATGAAGGTATTCTTTTGTTATTTACTCATTTTTGTATTTTTCTTCATTTTTTCGGATATTATGATATATAACTATACAAAAGCCATGTACCAACCAATGACAAGTTATGAAATAAATATTAATTCTCCTGAAGTTACTGTTACAACAGCTGAAGCGTCAAATGTAAATGGTAATGTAAAGGGAACTATAAAAAACACAACAGAAGAAATGATCGAAAATCAATATTTAAAATTTGACTTTTACACGCCAAGAGATATTAATGTAGGGACTAAATATATTAAAGTAAACAACTTATATCCAGAAGAACAAAAAGATTATGAATTAGGATTTCGTTATGAACATGTTAGTTATATGAAAGTAAGTATGGTAGATGAGGAAGCAGTAGAAAAAGCTACTCCTGAGGAACTAAGAATAGACCCTACTTATGGTCCAGCAGGCTTAATTAGTGCAATTATTTTGGGGTATTTCTTTTTATAAAAATGTATAAAACCATATAGAAATGGCTAAAATAGAGTATAGCAATATACTCTATTTTTTTTGGCTGAAGATATTGCTATTTTGTACGAACTGTAATATAATCGTAACGAAATTGTAAAGAAAATGTAATGATAACTCTGAAAGGAAAGATGACAATGTTTAAGTGCGGACAAGATATTGGAATAGACTTGGGTACAGCTAGTGTTATTGCATATACAAAAGGAAAAGGTATTGTTTTAAGGGAGCCTTCTGTTGTAGCGGTAGATAATAACACGGGGGAAGTTTTGGCAGTGGGAAAAGAAGCAAGAAGAATGCTAGGAAGAACGCCAGGAAACATAGTGGCAACGAGGCCTTTAAGAGATGGTGTTATTTCTAATTATACAGTAACCGAAAAAATGTTAAAATATTTTATTAATCGTGTTTGTGGAAAATTCATTTTTGCACCAAGAATTATGATATGTATTCCTTCACAAGTAACAGAAGTAGAAAAAAAAGCTGTTATTGATGCTGCATCACATGCAGGTGCAAGAAGAGTATATTTAATAGAAGAGCCAATTGCTGCTGCAATTGGAGCAGGATTAGATATTTCAAAACCTTGTGGCAATATGGTGGTTGACATTGGAGGAGGAACGACTGATATTGCTGTTATTTCCTTAGGCGGTTCAGTAGTTAGCACTTCATTAAAAGTAGCAGGGGATAAATTTGATGAGGCAATTGTAAAATATATTAAGAAAAAATATAATATTATTATTGGAGAAAGAACAGCAGAAGATTTGAAAATTAATATAGGGTGTGTTTATCCAAAAATTCAAGATATGGAAATGGAACTCCGTGGAAGAGACTTAACAACAGGTCTTCCAAGAACAATCTCAGTTCGCTCCAGTGAAATGTTTGAAGCATTAATTAAGCCAGCTATGATGGTAGTGGATGCTGTACACAGCGTTTTAGAAAAAACACCACCAGAACTTGCAGCAGACATTAGTGACAGGGGAATTTACATGACAGGTGGGGGATGCTTAGTAGACGGATTAGATAAACTCTTACAAGAAAAAACAGGAATTAATGTGATGATAGCACAAGACGCAGTTTCTTGTGTAGCATTAGGAACAGGAAAAGCACTAGATAATTTAGATGTATTAGACGCGAAAAAAAGAAAATAGGAGAAACATATGAATAAAACAAAAAGAAAAATATTTGAAACATCAATGAAACTATTTGCAGAAAAAGGATATGATGCAACAAGTATTGAAGAGATTACAGCAACGGTTGGAGTAGCAAAGGGAACATTATATTATCACTTTTCTAGTAAAGAAGAGATATTTAATTTCTTAATAGAAGAAGGGGTAAAACTTCTTAAAAATAGTATTGCTATTAAAACAGAAAAATTAGAGAATTCTTTAGATAAAATAAGAGCAATTGTACTAATACAAATTAAAGTATTAGTCAAATACGAGAGCTTTATGACAATTATCTTGAGCCAAATTTGGGGAAATGACCCACGCAGCCAAATGTGTAGAAATTATGTATTTGACTATATACAAATGATAGAAGAAATTATCAAACAGGGAATTCAAAAAGGAGAAATTATGGAGGGAGACCCTAATGTAATGGCTTCAGGAATTTTTGGGTTTACTTGTTCAAGTTTGATATATAAATTACGCCATCAAGAAGATGTAGATATGAATGCTTTAGATAAAGAAATTGAAAAGATTTTTATTAAAAAACTTAAAAGGTAGAACTTGGCGGGGACACATCTCATCTTTAGAGAAATGACCCAGGGGAGAAATGTGTCATCGTTAGATTATTAAAAAAAGGAGTAGAGAAGATGAGGGGACTAAGAGACTTTAAAGTACCAGATTTTAAATTTCCAAAATTAAAAATGAAAGATATTCCAGAAATTGACGAAGTAAAGGTAGATTATGAAGCACTTCAAAAAGCGCAGGAAAATCAAAAGAAAAGAGAAGCTAAAAATTATGATGCAACAGCTTATGCAACAATTCAAGAAGTTTTCTATAAATCTATTAAATTATATGGAAATAAGGAATTCATTTTAGAGAAATTTGATCCAAAAGGAAAATATACAGAAATTAGTTATGAACAATTTGGAAAAGATGTTATTGGCTTTGGAACAGCATTAACTAGAAAATTAGATTTAGAAGATATGCCAAGAGTATTGATCATTAGTGAAACGACTTATGAGTGGTATGTGTCATATATGACGATGCTATGCGGCAAAGGAATTGCGATTCCAACAGATAAAGAATTGCCAGATAACGAACTAGAAAATGTAGTAAAAAGATCTAGAGCAGATGTCATTATTTATTCTGAAAAGAAAGCTGAAGCCATTAAGAAAATTATGGAAAAAGTTCCAGAAGTAAAATACTTTGTAAAAATGTATTCAGAAGAAGGTATCAATGGTAAAAATGTAGGAATGAAGTATTTAATCGAGGAAGGAAGAGCACTTGTTGAAAGTGGAGATGACTTCTATTCAAAAATAGAAATTATACCAGATGAATTCAAAGTATTGCTATTTACTTCAGGAACAACCTCAAATGCAAAAGGTGTTATGCTATCTAGCCGTAACTTAGCAGAAAATATCAATGCTGTTTCAGCTTATGTAAAATTAATGCCAACAGATAGATTTTTCTCAGTACTTCCTTTACACCATACATATGAATCTTCTATCGGATTTTTATTACCAATGGCAAATGGATGCTCTATTGCAGTTTGCCAAGGGCTAAAACATATTGTACCAAACTTTAAAGAAACGAATCCAACAGCATTACTTGCTGTACCACTTTTAATTGAAAACTTATATCGTAAGATAAATGCAAATATCAAGAAGAGTAAAAAAGATGGATTAGTAAATTCTATGATACATGTCACCAATGCTTTAAAAGTAGTAGGGGTGGATGTAAAACGTAAAGTGTTTGGAGAAATCCACGAAAACCTAGGTGGAAAGCTAAGAATCATTGTATCTGCTGCTGCACCAATTGATGCCAAAATTGGCAAATGGGTAGAAGATATTGGAATTGTATTTTTACAAGGATATGGACTAACAGAAACAGCTCCTATTTCAGCTTTAACACCAGAATTTCAACCAAAAGTAGGTTCAGCAGGAAAGGCCATTTTCCAAGCAGAACTTAAAATTGACAATCCAAACCAAAATGGAGAAGGTGAAGTATTAATCAAAACACCTACTTTAATGCTTGGCTATTATGAAGATGAAGAAGCAACCAAAGAAGCTATTGAAGTAAAAGAAGGACAAAGATGGTTCCATTCAGGCGATGTTGGATATTTAGACCAAGACGGATTTTTATACATCACAGGAAGAAGTAAGAATGTTATTGTTACGCAAAATGGTAAAAATATTTATCCTGAAGAAATTGAGCTTTTATTAGGACAAATTGCAGAAATTAAAGAATGTATGGTTTATGGAAAAGAAGCTCCAAAAGAGGAAGCTAATAAAGAGCTCATTATTTCTGTAAAAGTAATTCCAAATAGGGAAGAAATTGAAGCACAATACGGAAAAGATGTGTCAGAAGAAAAGATTAAAGAAATTATTTGGGAGAAAATTAAAGAAGTTAATAAACAACTAACATCTTATAAAGCGATTAAGAATTTAGAGATTAAAAATGACGAATTTGAAAAAACGACAACCATGAAAATCAAGAGATATGCGGAGTTGAAAAAGGAACAATAAAAAGTGACAAAAAAATACAAAATGTCCTTGACTTCGTAAAAATGTTGTAATAAAATTGTAACAGAAATGTAAAGATATTTTAAAGGAAATCCTATTGTAGTTTTCGAAATATCAGTGTATAATATCAACATAAGAGAAAATAACGTAGGACAAAGGAGGGAAAGTTTACAATGTCTAAATCTGGCATAGTAAACGTGAGAATGGTGATCACGGAAGAAAAAATATTATCAAATATTGACAAAGTAGAAAAATTAATTAACCCTAATAGTAAGAAACAGATTGTTCAATTAGAAGAAGATGCTTACTTTAAGGATTTAATAGAGTCAATTAAAACATATTTAATTGAATATCCAAAGAAAAAGAATTTTCCAAAGAGTGTATATAAAGCAGCTTACGGATTAGTGGAATTTGCAACAAATCAATTTGAAGAAAATACAAAAAGAATTGAAGAGTTAATTCGCCAAAGAGAAAAGAACATTTCTTTAGCAGGTTCATTAAGAGAAGCTTTAGATGCGGTTGAGAATAAAGAAGAAGACTGGAAACAGACAGTAAAAGAAATTTCAAATGATTTTCCAGAAGATATTATTGACACATTAAATGCAATTGGAAGAACAAAATCTGATAAATCTCAAAATTATCAAGATGCTGTCAAACTAATTAACGCAAGAATTGTCAACCTAGAATCTAACTTACATATTGAAATTGATATGGAAAGAATAGAAGACCGCTCAAAAGCTTTAAGCTATATTGGTATTGAAGTAGCTGATGCATTAAAATTAATTCCAACACCACAAGACATTGAGGAAGAAGTAATAACAGCTGCACCAGAGCAAGTAGAACAGGTAACTGTGGGAGCTGTTCCAGAGCAACAATTCTTTGAAGAAACTAGAGTAGAAGTAAAACCATCTTTATGGCAAAGAATTAAAAATAGCAAAGTTGTTAGAGCTCTTACATATGCTTTCAAGGTTAAAATTGTACTTCAAACTCCTGCGCTTACAGAAGGAAGAGGAGAGCAAAACCAAAATTAGTTTAAGAATGATATAAGAAATAGTTTAATTAGCTGTTGGGGATAGAAATACCCTTGCAGCTAATTTATGCAATAAAAATGCGTTATAGTATTGACTTTTGGAACAAAATGTTCTATACTAAATACTGCATTTGATATGCGCCATTAGCTCAGTTGGTCAGAGCAACCGGCTCATAACCGGTGGGTCCAAGGTTCGAAT
>CAJUSU010000035.1:6098-8886 GCA_910589185.1 uncultured Clostridia bacterium | reverse complement strand
CAGGAGAGTATCTTGCAACTTCATCTAGTAAAGTAGCAAAGTTGTTTTGCTCTTTTATTTGTGTTGTTCTAAAATCACCTGTTGTCAAGTCACATACTGCCACTCCATAATATACTCCACTTTTATAAATAGACATGATATAGTTGTTTTTCTTTTCTTCTAGCAAATTTGACTCCATGACAGTTCCTGGTGTTACCACACGAATAACGCCTCTTTTGACAATACCTTTTGCTGTTTTTGGATCTTCCAGTTGTTCACAAATGGCAACTTTATACCCTTTTTCAATCAGTTTAGCAATATATGTTTCAGCAGCATGATAAGGAACACCACACATGGGCGCTCTTTCTTCTTGTCCACAATCTTTTCCTGTTAAGGTTAGTTCTAACTCGCGTGATACGGTTATTGCATCATCAAAAAACATTTCATAAAAGTCACCTAAACGATAAAATAAGATGCAATCTTTATATTCTTCTTTATTATCTAAATATACTTGCATTGCTGGTGAATATTCTGCCATGTTTATTACTCCTTTTCTCTTCCACTTCTTCTTTCTTTTACTTCTGTACTATCTTGTCTCTGAGCATCTTTCTTACTTACATCTACTTTCATACTTTTTCTAAATTCCGCTTCTCTTTGCCCTGTTGTTTTTGCACTAGCTGCTTTTCTTTCTTGCCTTATTCTTTCTAATTCTTTTTGCTTTTTCCATACCGCTGCATAGTCACTGTATCCTAATTTACGTGCTGCTATATTCTTGTCCATACCTGTTGCTAATAGCTCCTCAAATTTTGTCAAAGATTGTCTAATGCTTTCTTCTTTTTCTACTAATTCTTGTCTTTCTAAAACAGCTATTCCTTTTTCTTCTTCTATTCTTCTTACCCTTGACATAAATAGTTCTCTTTCTTCATCACTCATTTTACCATTTCTATCTTCATATAGTTGAAGTAATTCTGGATTAATTGTTTCTAGCTGCTTTATTTTCCTTGCTATACTTCTAGTAGATATTCCAATGTCCCTTGCTGTTTGTTCTATTCCATTATTAATTACTTTAATAGCTAATGCTTCTACATCTAATTTGATTTCTTTAGGAGTATACGGAAACTTTTGTATAAATGCCTGATATAAAGCAGGATTTTTTCCTTCTAATTCCATAATTCTATGATTTATAGTTCTCATTACCGTTTCTAGTTCGCTCGCTAATCTTTTCCTCGTCATTTTACCATCTATAATGTCTTGTATATATTGTTCAAATTCCTCTTGACTAATTTGTTTCATGAAATTTCCTCCTTTAATTCAATTCTTCTACTACTTCCCCTTTTAAATACCACATATGTTCTGAAACGATTTTTAAAGAAATATTTTTTCCAATCAAGCTATCCTCTCCTTCTAATACAACTACTTTATTAGAATCCGTCCTGCCTGTTAGCATTGTTTCATTCGTTTTGCTTTTGCCCTCTATTAAAACTTGTTGTATTGTTCCTATATACTCCTTATTTTTCATAGCAATTTGTTTTTCTACTAATTGTTTTAGTCTATCAAAACGTTCATGTTTTATTTCTTCCGGAATTTGATTTTCCATTTTATCACCAGGCGTTCCTACTCTTCTAGAATATATAAACATATATACTTGTTCATAGTTTACCTTTTGTACTACATCCAAAGTATCTTCAAAATCTTCCTCAGTCTCTCCTGGAAATCCTACAATAATGTCTGTAGAAAGTGTTAAATTTGGTATGGTTTTCTTCATCTTTTCTACTAAAGTTAAATATTGCTCTTTTGTGTATTTCCTATTCATTACCTTCAAAACTTCTGTACTTCCTGACTGCAAAGGCAAATGAACTAATTTGCATACCTTATTACAATCACGAATTGCCTCTATTACATCATCTGTAAAGTCCTTTGGGTGTGGTGATATAAAGCGAATTCTTTTTATGCCCTCTATTTTATTAATTGCTCTAAGTAAGGTGGCAAAAGAATTTACTCCTTCATATTCTTCAAAAGGAATATTATTTTCTCTTTCCACTCTTAGGTAAGAATTTACGTTTTGCCCTAATAGCATAATTTCTTTATAACCTTGTTTTGCTAAGGCTCTTACTTCTTCTATGATATCTTTTGGCTCTCTGCTTCTTTCTCTTCCTCTTACATAAGGTACAATACAATAACTGCAAAAATTATTACATCCATTCATAATAGCTACAGAAGCTTTAATAGTATCTTCTCTTTTGATAGGAAGTCCTTCTATAATTTCCCCATCAATATCTAAAATGTCTTCAATTCTTTTTCTATTCTCAATTATTTTATATAAATCTATCGGAAACTGTTTTAATGTATGTGGTCCAAATACAATATCAAAAAATGGATAACTTTGTTTTAGCTTTTCTACAATATGTTTTTCTTGCATCATGCAACCACCAATAGCAATAATAGTTCCTCTTTCTTCTTTATATTTTTTTACTTCTCCTAATTTACCAAATAATCTATCTTCCGCATTTTCTCGTACACAACAGGTATTAAATACAATTAAGTCTGCTTCTTTTAAGTTTTCTGTTTTGGTATAATTCATTTCCTCCATCATGCCACATAATTTTTCAGAATCGTTTTCATTTAATTGGCATCCCATTGTTAAAATGCTATATTTTAGATTTTTTCCTTGATTGATTTTTGCAATGTCTTGTATTAGTTTCTCATATGAATCTTTATCCCAAAACCTGGAATGCATATACCCATGAACGACACTGCCACGATTATTTCCACAATCAGTGGGCTGTGATGGTTTAAAATATCTTTTAAT
>CAJUSU010000035.1:0-6088 GCA_910589185.1 uncultured Clostridia bacterium | reverse complement strand
GTCTTGTATTGCTCCTAAAGAACTTTTAATATCTATTTTGGTCACATTCATTCCTCGCTTTCATAACATGCTCTACTTCTTTTTCCCTTTCTCTAGTATTCACTTCAATTCCTTTTAATCTTTGCTCAAATAAACTAATGGCATCATCCTCTTGTGGCCTTTTTCCTCTTTCCATTTTTAGTGAATAAGTACGTAGTTTTAATAATTTTTGTCTTAGTCCTTGGTTTTCCAATTCTACCATATTGGCTTGTGCTTTTGCTTTTCTAAATACTTTTGGTCTTTTGTCTGGAACTACTGGAAGTTCTGCTGTATCTCCACTTCTTGCTTGTCTTTTGTTAACAAGTTGTTGAATATGTTCTTCTGAAAAATTCTCTGTTTTCTCCATACCATATGTACTCATAATAGCCTGGTATACTTCCTGCATTTCGGGTGTAAATTTTCCACCTAATTCTGTATTAGCACACATATACATATCTACTAACATTTCTCTAGTGCTGTATGTATCTTTTTCTGATGCCTCACTTCTTTGTGTTAATTCCATTTTTAATCTTAGATTTTCTATTCTTTTTTCTCTCAGTTCTTCTTTTCCAAATAGCTTTCCCCAAAAGCCTACTTTTTCTTGTTGAATATTTTCTTGCTCAGCAGCATATTTTTGTATTCTTGCTTGTTGTAAAACATCTTGCACTCTACCATATATGCTTTTTTTAATTTCGCCTTCTATTTGTTGTCTATTTAAGTTTACAAGCTCCGGAAAGCTTTGCGCAATTTCCGCTCCATGACTCACGCCATCTAATCTCGAAATCACTTCGTTTGCAGCTCTTTGAGCATCTTCTAATGTTGTGTTTTCATCTAATATAATACTTGTTGCTCTAGCTGTTGTTTCTTGTAAATTGGTTTGAATATCTTCCACTAATTGCCTAGCAGAGGTATTTTTTATAGTTTTTGTATACTCTATTCCTAATTTTTTAGCCTGTGCTCTTGCTGTTTCTTCATTATGTACAAAGTTGTCATATGTTTTTAACATTGTTCCTTCTAAATTAGAAGATGTTTGAGGATTCTGTGCTAGCTTTGCAGACAATTGAGAGATTAATGTTTGTCTTTCTGCTTCTTGCCTTGCTAGTTCTTCTGCTGAAAATTGTATGATAGAATTTGTTTCTTTTAAATCCATTTTCATTTCTTCCTTTAACATTCTTTTGTTTAGTGTTATTGTATAAATACATTGCGAAAAAGTCAATAAAAAACTAACCAAAAATCTTATTTTTGATTAGTCCTTATTCTTTATTTTTTAAGCTCTTGGATGTGCTTTTTGATATACATCTTTTAATCCAGGATCTTGGAATTGCATATAGACTTGTGTTGACGAAATGTCTGAATGTCCAAGCATTGTTTGTATTGCTTTTAAATCAGCACCATTTTGTAGTAAGTGTGTTGCAAATGAATGTCTTAATACATGTGGTGTAATATCTTTTGTAATATGAGCTTGTTCTTTGTAGTATTTTATAATTTTCCAGAACCCTTGTCTAGTTAGTCTTCCGCCATTAATATTAACAAATAAAGCTTTATCATTTTCATCTTTGATTAAAACTGGTCTTGCTTCTTCTACATATTCTTTTAGCGCTCTTAGTGACATAGAACCTAAAGGAATATTTCTTTGTTTTGCTCCATTCTTGCAGATAACAAATCCATCTTCTAAATTTACATCTTCTATATCTAGAGAAATAATTTCCGTTACTCTCATCCCTGTTGCATAAGCAAATTCTAGCATTGCCTTATCTCTAGTTCCTTTTAAATCGACATCTTTTGGTTGGTCTAATAATAGTTCCACTTCTTGTGAAGTTAATACACTTGGAACTCTCTTTTCTATTTTTGGTGATTGAATACTTTCTGTTGGATCATGTTTTGCTTTTTTGGTGCGGATTAAAAATTGATAAAATGACCTAATAGATGCTAGATTTCTAGAAATAGTCGAAGTCTTTTTGCCAATTTCAGCTAAATGTTCTAGATATTTTTTAATATCGTCTTGTTTTACTTTGGCATAATTTATTCTGTTCTTTTCTACATACTCTTGATATTGTAAAATATCTCTTTCATATGATTGTAAAGTATTGTTTGATAATTTCTTTTCATTCTGAAGAAATTCCAAAAAAAGTTTGATTTGTTTTTCCATTTTAGTTCCCTTGTCTCTTTATATATTTTCTAATTTATTGATTACCTTTCCATTTTTATGAAAAAGCTATTTTTTCTTAACGTTCTTTACTTTACATAAACCATATATGTTATATCAAATTTAGTTGAAAATGTAAATAGTTTTTTTCAAAAAACTACATAAAAACTAAAAAAGCTGTATGCATAATGTAAACAAATTTGAAGATACATATGCTTCCAAAAAGGAAGCTATTACAAGAAAAATTAGCATCATAACAGAGAATAAAGTATGTCTTATAATCTCTCCTTTAATATTTTCTTTCCTTTTATCTTTTAATATAGATTTATATAATTTAATTCCACTAACTGCTAATGCTAACATGCAAGGAATGAGAATTAAATTTTGTAATAACATAGAAGTGATAAAAAATATGCTTCCTTTTCCTGTTCCTAAAGTAGCAATTAGTGATGAAACTGTATATCCTAAGCAAAATCCTCGATATCCTACAATTCCTAAAACAATAGGAATTCCAATAACAGTAGAGCCAGCAAACCACATAACAATTGCTAATATTAAATTATTTCGAAGAGAATTGCTCAATAGTTTTCCTGTATCAATATTAGTTCCATTTTTCAGTGTTTCCACAAATTGCTGTATGTAACTTTGTACTTCTTGTGATTGATTTTCTTGTAAGTTATTAACAAAACTCACTCCTAGTACAATTCCAATTAATAGTACAATTGCGACTAAAAAATATGCTTTTATATTATCTTTAATATGCTGCAAAATGCTGTTAACTAGTCTCGATTTTTTCTTGTGTGCTACTCTCATTTTATTCCTCCACGATTTATCGTAACTTTATACATAATGTCTATTCCATAAAATGAGATTTAGAACCTTTTTAATTAATTTCTATATGTCCATAAACTCCACCGCCACCGCTTGATATGTGTACTTTTCCTTCTCTTGCCGCTACAATAGTCTTAGCAACTTTTTGTCCTACCACTGCTTCTAAATCATCTTCTGACAATTTGTGTAAAATATTCATTTCTGTTTCAAATGTATTTAGCAACTTTTCAATTGTTTTTGCACCTAACCCTGGTACAAAAGTAAGTGGCACTTGGTAAACATAAGGAGGACGATTTTTTGGACTCTTACTTTCTTTTTTATCCGCAATTGTCATAATTCTATCTAAAACCCCCATAGTAATGTTATTTCCATGGCATGATTGGCACTCATATATTGGTGGTTGTCCTTCTATTGGCATATCACATATTTCACAATAAGTTCTATGATATTTTCCAAGCTTTGGATCCATGCCATAATTAGCAACCAATTTTCTTCCTTCTTCACCTTTTAAAGCTTTTACTAATTCTTTAAAAGAAATATCTTCTAATAACACTTTATTGTACTCTCTTGCAATTTTAGGTAAAGAATGAGCATCTGAATTAGTGACAAAAGTTCTTGTTTCTAATTCAGAAATATGATCTGCTAGCTCTGTATCAGAACTAAGCCCCAATTCTATTGCAAAAATCTTATTAAATTTCTCTTTGAAAATTCTTTCTAATCTGCTTGTACAATTTCCATAAAAACTTTTATGTGGTGTAAAGCAGTGTGCTGGAATTAGAATTCCATTGTACTTTTCCACAATATCTATTAGCTGATAGGCTGAAAGGCGAGCCCTTTGAGAACTTAAAGTAATATTATTAATATAGTGACTCATTTCTTGTGAAAATGCTTTAATATCCTTTAATGTTGGGAAATAGCAAAGATTATGTGCACTACCTGTTTTTCCATTTTCATTCACTTCTGCTGTTTCAATTTCACTACCTAATATAATGCAAACCTTATCTCTATAAATAATTCCACCATCAGCTATTTCATAAGCTTCTCCTGTTTTTAAAAATTCTTCTATATCTTCTATCACATATGGAGAGGCACAATCAATAATCCCTGCAATTTGAATTCCTTTTCTTTCTGCACATTCCCTTGCAATATTAGCAAAATTCAAACTCCTTGCAGCTGTAATCTTAATCGGTTTTCCCTTTTCACTTCTTCCTATATGAATATGTAAATCTGCAAACATTTCTTGCATTTATTTTTCCTCCTTTTTTGTCAGGTTGGGGACGTTAGTTTAACTGACATCTGTCCCCTAACCGACATATGCTTTTAAACTGACAAAAGATTGGTCATAAAAACCAATCTTTCTTTATTTTTTCTTTTGTATCTTTTTATTCTTTTGTTTTTTCATACTTTTGTTTTTTATTCCTTTACTTCTTCTTTTGTAATTTTTTTATCTTTTGTGTATTATTTTCCCCTTTTGTATCCCTCTTTTATTTCTTTAGTATAAAGTATTTATGTAAAACGCTATTACTTTTGCAATTAGCGATACATCTCATCTTTAATATCTTGTGCTGTAACTATTGGTGTTTGTTCATTCTTTCCTTGTAATTTTTCTTTTGCTTCTCTATATTTTTCCTTTGCTTGTTGTACTGTTCTATATATCCTTGGAGTTGCTTTCATGCTTTCTAAGGTATCTCCTGTTTTATTATATTGATTAAAAGCATATTGTACCATGTTTTCTCCTCTAGGTGTATTAGGATCTCTTCGTCTTTCATCTAAATTGCTCATACTAAAATCCCCTCCATTTCTACTACAAATTCTTTGAATTTCTGTAGATAACGATTGTATTTATCTTTTAAGTTTCTATATTCTAAAAGTACTAATGCTTCATCTACTTTAAAAGCAATTCTTTCAGGTCTATCTAATAGCATACCACCAAATTGGTCTACTAATTCTAAAACATCACTTTCTTTTTCTCTTGGATAACTTCCACTATATCTATTTACTTCTTCACAAATTTTGCAAAAACGTGGTGAAAAACCTAATGCTTTTAAATATTCGGCTCCGTCTTTTGCATATGATTTGATTTTTGATAAATCTTGTGGATTATTTATTTTTTTACAATTGCATAATAAACAAGCTGTTACCACTAAATTTTCATCTAGTCCTAAATCAGTTTGTTCTAAAAACATTTTAGCTAGAAATGTTTTAGCAATAACAGAATTATCAAAGAAAATTCCTGTTTTTTTCTGCAAATAATACATTATTTCCATTTTTTTTATCCAGTCTTGTTCGGAAAGGATATAATCTGCAAATGTTTCCATGCCTTCTTCTCCCCTTTACATGGATATTTTTCCTGTGTATTTTTTATCATTTATTTAAGTTTATTATATGTTAATTTATAATGCAATTCAATAATATTACGTAAATGTCATATAATTGTAAAGAGATTGTAATATTTAGTATTACAACCTCTTTCTATTTTTTTATTTTTTCTCTGCTTACTTCTTCCTTTACTCCACATTTCACTACAACTTAATAACCATAGATAATCATTACTTGTGTTTGTACTTGTATTAGAACTTGCTTAGTTCGCGACCAACACCGCACGGAATCCATTATCACAAGCTGGAGCACCGGTTACGTGGAGGAAAGCTAAATTGCCAGCACGAGACCCTTCCCAAGAATCCCCGCCGCGTAGAAAAAACGGATCACTAAGTGCTGGAAAACGAGAGTAGTCTGCGTTCCACGCGCTTGTATTCCAACCACTTGTAGATGTTCCTGCTGTATTAGATGTCGTTTCTCTTACTGCATCTCCATAGATTTTTGTGTTATTAGCAAAGTTCTTTTGGCTTAGTGTGTCTATATTAGTTTCTCCGGCTTCATTGTGCGGATATACTGTTGTATATTTCGTACTTGTTGTTTTTAAATTAACTCCTTGGTATGCAACACTTTCCCCAAAAATTTTTAAATTTTCATGATTGGCTACATAGCTACTTGTTCTTTCCCATGCGCCTCCACTCATATCATAAATTCCATAAATTGTTCCTGTTGTTGAAGCATTTTGTCCACTTTTTTGATTCCATGTATATATTCCTT
>CAJUSU010000034.1 GCA_910589185.1 uncultured Clostridia bacterium | reverse complement strand
ATAACTTACCAGTATTTCTATATCTTTTTTATTTTTATATAAGATATTTCTAGCGACTGCATATTTATAGCAATCATTATATTTTAAGTTTTTGTCTAAATACTTTTCTTGCGCAAACCTTGCACCTTCTAATAATTTTTCAATATTAATTCCAGCAGTCGCAATTGGTAATAATCCTACTGCAGTTAAAACAGAATATCTGCCCCCTATGTTATCTGGAATAACAAATGTAGTATAATTTTCTTCATCTGCAATCTGTTTTAAAGCACCTTTTTTTTGATCCGTTGTGACAAAAATTCTCTTTTGTGCTTCTTCTAAGCCATATTTATTTTCTAATAATTCTCTAAAAATACGGAAAGCAATAGCAGGTTCTGTAGTAGTACCTGATTTAGAAATTACATTAATCGATAAATCTCTATTTCCTATTAAATCTATTAAATCATTAATATAATTTGGATTCAAATTGTTTCCTACATACAAAATTTGAGGACTTTTTCTTTGTTCTTGCGGTAAATAGTTATAAAAAGTATGTGTCAATCCTTCAATAACTGCTCTAGCTCCTAGGTAAGAGCCTCCTATACCAATTACTACTAAAACTTCTGAATTGCTTCTTATCTTTTTAGCAGCCTTTTTTATTTGTTCTACTTCTATTTTGTCATATTTCGTTGGTAATTCTAGCCAACCTAAAAATTCACTTTTATAATCCGCTTTTTGATGTAGCTCTTCATGAATCAAAGCTACTTGATCTGCATATTTCATTACATCTTTTTCTGAAAGTGTACTATTTTCCAAATTTAATCTTACATTTTGCATTTATTTTTCCTCCTCTTTTGTTTATATTACCATTTTATACTAAATATGTTATTTATTCAATTGTTTTTTCAAATTTAAAATGATTACTATAATAATCATTATTATAGTAATCACTTTACAACTTCACTAATTACTTTGGCTAAATACTTCATACTAATTAAGGCTTGATCTAATGTATTTCCTGTTGATCCCACTTCAATAATATTAGCCGCCTTAGCAGTTTGTTGATTATAGCTTGCATAGCGTAAAATAATTGGCTTAAATAATCCTGGATACATTTCATTTGCTTTTTGTTGTATTTTTACTGCAAACTTTAAGTTTTGCTGCCAGTTTGGATGTTCTTTACTAATGTTTCCTCCTATTACAAACATTAGCTGTGCTGCATACTCATCTCCTATCTTAACAGTTGGTGCGTAAGAATAATCACTAATAGCATCTCTATGTAAATCAATTACAATATCTGTATTCTTGTTTTTTTGCAACAAATTTGTTACTGTTTTATATGAATTTTCATAAGAACCTGTATAAGAAGGATAGTCATGATATGTCTCACTATGAGTTACTTTATATCCATAATTTTGCAATTGTCTATCTAATTCTCTTCCTACTCGTACTACTGTATAATTTCTATCTGTTGTTCGATAGTTTCCTGTTTGCTTATATTGATATTTTTCACTAGGTGTGTAACTTTCACAAGTATGTGTATGAAAAATTAAAATATTCTCTTTTTTTACTGTAACGTTTGGCGTTAAAATTTCTTCTGTTAATTTATATTTTGTTTCATTTCTTATTTTTACACCTTTATATTCTGAAGTATACTTCTCTGGCACATTTGTTTTTTGTACTTCTGTTTCTAATCCTGTCTCTGCTTTTTGCAAAGGCTCTTCAGCTTCTTGCTTGTTATTCTCTCTTTCCTTATTTTCTCCTTCTTGAGTTGTTGTTTTCTTATTTTCTAAAGAATTAATCATTCCTAAACTTAAATACATCATTTTCTCTAATGGTGATATTCGCACCTTTTCTTCTATCTCTTTTTTGTTTGTATTAGCAATTCCTGGTATTGTTATATCTAAGCAGCTTGTAAAAGAAGCATTGCCTAATCCTTCTACTTGTTTTGCAACATCTACTTTCGCTGTAGAAAAATACTTTGTTAATCCTATTACAAATACAATTACTATAGTAATCTTAATAAGATATTTTATAATGTCTTTTAAGTTTAGTACAGCCATATTAATCATATGTTGCTTAATTCTCCTTTGTCCTATTTTTCCTCTTATATATCAATATATGCTTAGGACTTGGAAAATATGTTAAAATCTTTGCCTATTCTTGAATAAATCCTCTTTACAATAACTTCCATATTTTATTTCTAAATTGTCATCTTCATTTATCTTTCCACATTGTTGTAATCTATAAAACTCCTCTCTTCCTATTAAGTTCAAGTACATTTCGTCTATATTTTTCTTAACTCCTACATCTGTTAAAACTATATATGCTTCTTCTTTACTCATTTTAAAAAAACAAGCTTCATCTTGCAATATTTGTTTTATTATTTCATTTCTTTTTATATCTAATCCTTTATCTTTCAAATAGTTAATCATAGTTTCATTCATTAATTTTATTTCTTCTATTTTTTTCACTAATTCTCACCTCTATTTAGGCTTTCAATTGTATGAGTCGTATCTTCATAAACCCATTTTCCATCTCGTAAATTTTCTTCCACTTCTTCTACTGTTGAATCATGCATCTCTAATGTCTCTGCTTCCAATAAATGGATATTTTGTTTGTCTTTTGCATTTCCAATAGCAACAATTCTTTGAAAACTCTTTTCATTAGATTCTTTTATTACTCTTCCTAAATAAATCATTCTTAGATTATCTCCAAAAAATCCTGTTTTTTGATATAAATTTAAAAGTTGGACTGCTTCATTTCCAGAAACTCTACTCTCTTTCATTGTTTTTATAAAAGCTTGTAGCTTTCCCTTCATATCTTCTATATCAGTTTGCTCTGGTATCTCTTTTAGTTGAGAAACATATTCTTTTATATTAATTTGTCTTTTTCCAAAAACCAGTGGATATACTTTCTGCAATGCCTTTGAAATAATTCCTTCTCTATCTGAAATAATCTCTATTCCTTCAAGTTCTAGTCCTTGTTTTGCCTTTGCAATATCATTTGTCCCAGCACTTTTGACATTAACTGCTTCTAATGTTAATGAAACTTTGTCCGTATAAAATCCAGGACGAAAATGCCCTTCGTCCATTCCTTGTGAAAGTATAACTGCTTCAATGTCTCCTTCTATTTCATTTACTAACTTTGAAAAAACTCTAGCAAAGTCCCAACAAGTAACTTTTGCTCCTGGCACTAAACTTTCTAAGTGCTCTTTCGAAAACTTATGAGAATATCTATTTTCTTCTAAATAGTCTCTATAAAAATATCCTGTATCATAAGAAAATTGTTCTAACATTTTGCAATAAATATACATTGCTTGCTCTTCTATTGTTAACATTTGCGGCATACCTTCAAAAATTGCTTGTTGTAATGCCTTATTTAATTGCCATTCTGGTTCCTCTCCTTTTCGAATTACTCTATCACATTCAGGATTAAACCAACTAAATTCAAATAGATATGCTGGATTAGCATATCTATCCATATTGACTTTATCAAATAATATAGAATATCTTTCCTTGTATTCTTCTAGTTGAGGAATATAAAAATCTGTGGAAATTTCGTTATCATGCTCTAAATTTCCAGATGCTCTTTTCATTCCAAAAAATTTTCCTAAATATTGTAGATATTCTTTTCTATGAACACTTTGCCCTTCTATTTTAAATAATTCTTGATGATTTTCATAGTCTAAAAATGCCTCAAAGGCTATTTGATCTTCTAATATTTCAAATAGCCTATCTAATATTTTCTTTTTTCTTTCATCTCCTTGGGCATGTAATCTTTTAAAACTCTCTAAATCACGTGTGGCTACTAACTGAGTTGCTCTTTTACTTTTTTCAGAATCTGCTAATACTTCTTTCATCTTCTCTACAGTTGCCATCACATAGCGCATTTGTACTCTTTTTCCACTATAATATCCTCTTGTTTCTTCTGGATCTTCTAATCCAATTTTGATTTTTCTTTCTGGTATATCACAAGAATCAGTTATATAATAAAAATTTAAATTTTCCATGCTTTTTGTGTTATTCAATCCGTGCAATAACTTGACTAAATTCCTCTTCACTTAAGTTCAAAATAGTTTCTATTCCATCTAGTACTCGTGTTCTTCTCTCTTTTTCTGATATGATATTCATATTTTTCTCCAGTATTATTTGTACATAATTGCTTTAATCTCTTCTGCTATTAAATTAACTTGAGTCTCTTCACCAGTTTCCATATTTTTTACTTTTACTTGATTGTTTGTGATTTCATCATCACCAATCACAAGCACATATGGAATTTTTAACTTATCTGCATATTTTATTTTTGCTTTTAGCTTCTTATCATTTAAATACACTTCTGTATTGATGTCTAGCTTTCTAAGGTTGCTGGCAAGTTCAATTGGCTTATCCATATTCTCTGTCATAGGAACAATTAAAATATCTGCCATAGAGTGTTTTTCTGCTTTAATTAATTCTAGTTCATTTAATTTATAGAATAGTCTAGTTAGCCCTATAGAAATTCCTACTCCTGGTAATTTTTTATCAGTATAATATTCTGCTAAGTTCTCATATCTACCACCTGAGCAAACACTTCCAAGTTCTCTATAATTGTTTAAAAATGTTTCATATACTGTTCCTGTATAATAATCTAAACCTCTTGCGATAGTCAAATCTACACTAAAATTAGTATCTGGCACACCAAAAACACGGATATATTTTACAACTTCGGTAAGTTCTAGCAGCCCTGTCTGGAACATTTCATTTGCAATACCTAGATCCTGTAGGCTTTGTAATTTTTCGTCATTTGTTCCTGTAATAGTAATAAAATTAATAATTTGGTCAATTGACTTTTCTGCTACGCCTAAGGTTTGTAATTCTTCTTTTACTGCTTCTTTTCCAATTTTGTCAATCTTATCAATAATCCTCATAATGGCTACACTATTCTCTTTTTGGTCAATCTCTTCAAATAGTCCATTTAGAATTTTACGATTATTAATACGAATGGTAAAATCGTCGAATCCTAATTCTTTAATCAATTGGTAAATAACACTTGGAATTTCTGCATCATTAATAATACCTAATTCGCCATCTCCAATAATATCAATATCACATTGATAAAATTCACGAAATCTTCCTTTTTGCGCTTTTTCTCCTCTGTACACTTTTCCAATTTGATATCTTCTAAATGGAAAACTTAAATTTCCATAGTTTTTAGCAACATACTTTGCAAGAGGTACTGTTAAGTCAAACCTCATAGAGATATCTGTATCTCCCTTTTCAAAACGATAAATTTGTTTTTCTGTTTCTCCACCTGCTTTTGCTAACAAAATTTCTGATAATTCTAAAATTGGTGTATCTAATGGTAAAAAACCAAATCTTTGATATACTTTTTCTATTTTCTGTTTCATTTGTTCAAATAGAATTTGCTCATTTGGTAATAATTCCATAAATCCTGGTAATGTTCTTGGCTCTGTAATCATAATTATTCCTCCCTTGGTCTCAATTCTAAATAAATTGGTCTTTCTTCTTCTATCATAGTAGACTTACCATGTCCCGGATACACAATGGTATCTCCTGGCAAAGTTAATAGTTTAGTAGTAATTGACTGAATAATAGCTTGAAAACTACTCGTCGGCAAATCAGTTCTGCCCCATGTTCCATGAAATAAAGTATCACCTGAAAAAAGTAGCTTTTCCTTTTCACTATAAACGCAACTTCCACCTGCTGTATGTCCTGGTGTATGAATAATGATAAATTCTAAATTTCCTATATGAATTTTATCTCCATCATCTACTCTAGAATCCGCTTCTAATTTCACATCATGAATTCCTATATAGTCTGTTAAACTAATCTCCTTGTTATACAGTCCTTCCACATCATTACGGTGAATTAAAATTTTTCCACCTTTTGCTTCTTTTAGCTCTTTTAATGCTCCAATATGGTCTCCATGACAATGCGTTAAATAAATATATTTTAAATTAGCCTCTAAAATGTCTAACATCTCTATAATCTTTTCAGGTTCTCCGCCTGGATCAATCACCATAGCTTCTTTGGTTTCTTCATCTTGTACAATATAGCAATTTGTTGATTCTACAATGCCACTATTTACTTTTAGTCTTTTTAATATCATTTCTTTTGTCTCCTTTTTTTGTCAGTTGAGGGACAGATGTCAGTTAAACTAACGTCCCCAAACTGACATTATTTCTTCCTCTTCACCTCATATACACTATCAATCTTACGTAATTGTTTTAAAATCTTATTCAAGTCCTCAATATTTTCTACTTCTACTGTTACTTCTGTAATAGAGATTTTTTCTTTCGTTGCTTTTGAAGTAACGGCTACTAGTTTGCTCTTAGTTCCTTCAATTTCTTTAATGATATCTGCAAGCAAGCCACCTCTATCATTTGCTTCAATTTCGATTTCTACATTGTATTTTGCTTTTTCTGCTTCATACCAGTAAACATCTATCATTCTGTTTTCTTCTGATACTAAACTTTTTACATTGACACAGTCTTTACGGTGGACAGATACGCCCCTTCCTTTAGTGATATATCCTATAATCTCGTCACCTGGTACAGGGTTACAACATCTAGAAAGTTTGACTAAGCAATTGTCGATTCCTTTTACAACAATACCGTTATTGGAAGGCTTAACATTTCTTACTCTTTCTTTGGATAACTCTTCTAATTTTGCTTCTAAATTTTCTGTTTCATGGTCTTTTCTGTATTCTTCTAGCATTCTAGCAATAATTTTTCCTGGTGATATCGCTCCAAATCCTACACTTGCATACATATCATCAGTAGAATTATATTTATATCTATCTAATGCTGCTTGCAAATAATCTGCTTTAGCAAGTTCACTATGTGTCATTCCAATCTTTTTGATTTCTTTTTCAATTAAATCTTTACCTTTTACAATGTTTTCTTCTCTTTCATTCTTTTTATACCAATATAGAATTTTATTTTTTGCTGTAGAACTCTTAATAAATTTTAACCAATCACGGCTTGGTCCCTTTGCTTGGTCTGATGTAATGATTTCTACAATATCTCCATTCTTGAGTGGAGTAATAATTGGCATCATTCTACTATTGATTTTAGCACCTGTCATGTGATGTCCAATTTCTGCATGAATATTATAGGCAAAGTCGATTGGGGTACTTCCTTTTGGAAGTGATATAATTTTTCCTTTTGGTGTAAATACATATACTTCGTCTTCAAATAGCTCTGTTTTCAAAGTATTTAAGAACTCATCTGGATCTTGCATATCCTTTTGCCATTCTAATGTTTCACGAAGCCACGAAAGCTTGTCCTCTTCTACTTTCACATTTGCTTTTTTTCCACCTAAGAAGCTTGCCTCTTTATATGCCCAATGAGCTGCAATACCATATTCTGCAATTCGGTGCATGTCCCATGTACGAATTTGTACTTCAAAAGGTGTTCCTTTTGGTCCAATTAACGTTGTATGCAAAGACTGATACATATTAGGTTTTGGTACTGAAATATAGTCTTTAAATCTTCCTGGCATTGGGTTATATAGCTCGTGTACTACTCCTAATACTGCATAGCAATCTTTTACTGAATTGACAATTACTCTTAGTGCAAATAAGTCATACACTTGGTCTAGAGTAATGTTGTCTCTCTTCATTTTACGGTAAATACTATATAAATGCTTTGCCCTTCCTGTTACTTCTGCTTCTACATGCTGTTTTTTTACTGCTTGCCTGATTTGGTCCATAATCATATCAATAAATTTTAAACGTTCTTCTCTTTTACGATTAATGCCTTCTACGAGTTCACGATAATCTTCTGGATATAAATATTTAAAAGATAAATCTTCCAATTCCCATTTTAAAGAATACATACCCAAACGATTAGCAAGTGGCGCATATAGTGACATAGTTTCGTTAGCGTTCGCAATTTGTCTATCACGACTCAAATATTTTAAGGTTCTCATGTTGTGTAATCTATCTGCTAATTTGATCAAAATAACACGAATATCTTTTCCCATGGCTAAAAACATTTTTCTGTAATTTTCTACTTGTTGTTCTTCCATGCTGGCATATTGTAATTTATTTAATTTGGTTACTCCATCTACTAAATCTGCTATTTCGGGACTAAAAGTCTGTGCTAGATCTTGTTTGGTAATATCTGTATCTTCCACTGTGTCATGCAATAATGCAGCACAAATGGTGCTATCATCTAGTCCTAAGGTAGATAAGATATATGCTACTTGAACTGGGTGAATAATATATGGTTCTCCTGATTTTCTTAATTGGTCGCCATGATGTGCTTTTGCATATTCATAGGCCTTTTTAATTAATTTACTATCTGATTTTCTGTTACTTTTTTTAGTATTGCTAATAACTTCTTCTATTGTCATATCTTTTACATCAGACATATTATCCCCCCTTTTATATCCTATGTCTTTTAATTTGTTGATTTTCTCATATCTTTAATCACTAATTGCACTTGTTCATTTCCATTAAAGCTGTTTACTTCTAAGCTTCCTACTACATCTACTTTATCACCTATTAAATACTTCTCTGCCCATTCTCCTACTCCAAATCCAATAGCATCTATCATATAGCTATCTTGTCCTAATCTTACTTTCAAATGCTTACCTTCTGATAAAGTACGGATAGACTGGATTTTTAAATTTTTGATAAGAAATAGTGGTACTTTGTTTGCTTCTCCATAAGGTTCTAATAAACTAAGTTCTTTCACAGTTTCTAAATTAATATTTTTAAGTTGTGCTTCCTCATCTATTTTTATAATCGGTATTATATCACTAATTCCTTGACTTTTAGCATATTCCTGGAATTCTTTTTTAAAATTTTCAAAATTTTCTTTTTTGATAGTAATTCCAATTGCCATACTATGTCCACCAAATCTTTCAATATAAGTGCTACATTTCATTAAAGCTTCATGTAAATCAAATCCCGGAATACTTCTTCCTGACCCTTTTCCTTCCTCTCCTTCAAAACAAATTAGAATACTTGGTTTAAAATACAACTCTGTTACTTTAGAAGCTACAATTCCAATTACTCCATGATGCCATTTTTCATTTCCTACTACTAGGCAGGCATTCTCTTTTTCTGTTTGCTCTATTTGATTTACTGCTTCTTCAAAAATATTTTTTTCTGTTGCTTGTCTTTCTTGGTTATATTGATTTAATATTTCTGTTATTTTATTTGCCTCTTCTTGATTTTCTGTGAGTAATAGCTTTAATGCTTCTTCTTGCGCTCCCATTCTTCCACAAGCATTAATACGTGGAGCTACTCCAAAAGAAATTGTATTGGAATCTATTTTCTTATATCCAATAGAATTTAATAAGGTTTTTAATCCTATATTTTTTGTCATGTTTACTAATTTTAAGCCTAATTTTGCAATTACCCTATTTTCATCTACTAGTGGCACAATATCTGAGATTGTTCCTACACACACAATATCTAGATATTTCAAATATTCTTTTGCATCTAGTTCTAATCTCATGGATATTGCTTGAATTAGTTTAAAAACAACACCTACTCCTGCTAGCTGATTAAATGGATACTGATTATCCTTTCTTTTGGCATCTATGACTGCTAAACAGTTTGGAATTTCTTCTCCTTGCTCATGATGGTCTGTAACAATCACTTCCATACCTAATTCTTTCGCATATGCTATTTCTTCATTTCCTGAAATGCCACAGTCAACTGTAATCATTAATGTATATCCTTGTTCATAAATAGACTTTACTGCTTCTTTGTTTAATCCATATCCTTCTTCTAAACGATTAGGGGTATATTCTCCTGCTTCCAATCCTCTGTCTGATAGAAACTTTTTGAGCACAGTAATACTAGTAATTCCATCTACATCATAATCACCATAAATCATCACCTTTTCATTAGCTTCTATTGCATTTAAAATTCTGTTAACTGCCTTATCCATGTCTGGCATTAAGAAAGGATCATGAAAATCATCTCTAGTCGGATTTACAAATTGTTCTACTTTTTCTACTGTGTTAATATTACGATTAATCAATATGCTAGCAAGAAGCGGACTTAAATTACTTTTACTTGCAAGTTTTAATATTTCTTCTTCCTCTTCTTGACAAACTTCCCATTTTTTGTTCATTATCTTCTCCTGTTTTATTTCTTTGGTATCTATCATACTATAAAAATAGAGATTTTAAAAGGTTTTTTGGAGATTTTGTGCAAA
>CAJUSU010000033.1 GCA_910589185.1 uncultured Clostridia bacterium | reverse complement strand
AAAATAAAGTTAATCATCTTGAGAGTAATCTTAATTATGCTTGCTATGATAGCCACATTTTTCACAGTATTTGAAATATTAGAACTAATAGGGAAAGAGCCTGTTAAGGCCTCAAATAGTGGTAATACCTCAGATGTACAACTGCTAGCAAGAGCCATCAATGGAGAAGCAAGAGGAGAACCCTATGAAGGACAAGTAGCTGTTGGAGCAGTTATATTAAATCGTGTAAAAGATTCTAAATTTCCAAATACAATTGCAGGGGTTATTTATCAATCAGGTGCCTTTACAGCAGTAGCAGACGGACAGATTAATGTACCAATAAAAGAAGGTGCTACAGTGGTGAAAGCAGCACAAGATGCTTTGAATGGTTGGGATCCAACTGATGGAGCAATTTATTATTTTAATCCGGCAACAGCAACTAATAAATGGATTTGGTCAAGACCATTGATTAAGACTATTGGAAAGCATAGATTTTGCCGTTAAAAGAGAATGATATGATAAATAGAAAGGAATTGAAAAGAATGGGACAAAACAAATTGGTAGATTGGAAAAATCGTTTAAAAGATAGACATATGTTAAGTGTTGTAGTGGTTTTATTTGCTATTATTATTGCAATGGGAGTATGGATTTACAAAAAACAAGTGGATTATAGACAAGCATCAGAGAATCAATATAATATGGCATTTTTTGAATTGGTGGACTATGTTCAAAATGTAGAAACATACCTAGCAAAGTCTTTAATCTCAAGTACAGCAGAGCATGGTGCAGAAACGCTAACAAATGTATGGAAAGAAGCTAATTTAGCACAGGTATATTTATCAAGACTTCCAATTGAAAGTGTAGAATTGGAAAAAACAGAAAAGTTCTTAAATCAAGTGAGTGATTACAGTTATTCACTTTCACGCAAAAATATTAACCAAGAAAAATTAAGTACAGAAGATTTAAATAATTTAAAACAATTACATGAGTATAGTGTAGAATTAGAAAATACATTAAATCAATTATCTACTGATATGAATGAAGGAAGAATTAGTTGGGGAGAATTAACTAAAAAAGGTAGTGTTGCTTTTGCACAAGAAGTAAGTAATATTTCCAAAAGTAGTTTTACGAATTTAGAAGAAAATTTCCATGAATATTCTGGTTTAATTTATGATGGAGCTTTTTCAGAGCATATTACGAAAAAAAGCAAAAAAGGCTTAACAGGAGAAAATATAAGTGAAGAAAAGGCAAAAGAAATTGCTCAAAAGTTTATTGGGGAAGATAAGGTTCAAGAAATCTCTTTGTCTGGCAAATCCGAAAATACAGATATGATTACTTATGATTTTGCTGCAAAAATTAATCATGAGAAAGATGCTAATTTAAATATTTCTGTTACTGAAAAAGGTGGACATATTGTATTTATGAATTATAACAGAAATATAGAAGCAGAAAGTGTTAGTCAAGATAGAGCAAATGAAATAGGAAAAAAATATTTAGAAGAACGTGGATTTAAAAACATGAAGGAAACTTATTACTTAAAGCAAGATGGAATAGTTACGATTAATTATGCTTATGAACAAGATGAGGTTACAGTTTATCCAGATTTAATTAAGTTAAAAGTTGCACTTGATAATGGAGAAGTAATGGGAGTAGAAACGAGTGGATACCTTAATAATCATGAAACGAGGGATATTTCTAAAATAACAATTTCAAAAGAACAAGCAAAGCAAAATTTGAACAAAAATTTAGATATTAAAAGTGAAAATTTGGCAATTATTCCAACAGAATGGAAAAGTGAAGTGTTATGTTGGGAATTTAAAGGAAAAGTAGATGATACAGACTTTTTGGTGTATATTAACTGTGAAACAGGAAAGGAAGAAGATATATTAGTCATTGTAAATACGCCAAATGGCACATTAACACATTAAAAATAAAGAATGGAAAAAATTAAAAAAATATTTTAGAGAATTAGGAACAAACTAATAGTGTGAAATAAAATTTCACAAATTTAGAACTCTATTAGGAGGTAAATGAGATGTCAAGAAACAGCAAACTTATTTCCGATAAATTAAGAGAAGAAATTGCTAAAGAGCTTGGTGTATATGACCAGGTAAAACAAGATGGCGGATGGGGAAATGTACCATCAAAAACTTGTGGTAATATTGTTACTAAAGCAATAGAAATTGCTAATAGAACGGCCGAAAATAGTTAGTAAACACAGACTTAGCGAGAATAGGTACTTCAAGAACAAAAATTCCAGTGATAAATTACTGGAGTTTTTGTTTTTATCTTTTTTTGAAATGTTATTGCAAGAAAGTATAGAACTGGCATATAATTAGAAAGTAAAATAAAATAAGAAAGAGGAAAATATGGAATATAAAGTAACAATAAAAGATTTAATAGAAAATAGTAATGGAAAGTTAATACAAGGAAATCAAAATCTTGTATTTGAAAATCTTTGTAAAGATACAAGAGAGCTACAACAAGGGCAAATTTATTTGGGCTTTCAAGGTGAAAAGTTTAATGGGAGTACTTTATACGAACAAGCATTAGAGAAGGGAGCAATAGCTTGCGTTTTACAAGGAGTAGAAGTAAAACAAGAAGTATTACAAAAGTATCCTTCTGCTACTATTGTTTTAGTAGAGAATGTAGTAAAGGCAATGCAAAAGCTAGCTAGTTATAAAAGAAATTTGTACCACATTCCTGTTGTAGCAATTACTGGTAGTGTTGGAAAAACTAGTACAAAGGATATGATTGCAAGTGTGCTATCACAAAAATATAAAGTATTGAAAACGCAAGGAAATTATAATAATGAAATCGGTTTACCACTTACAGTGCTTAACTTAAAAGATGAAGAAGCAATGGTGCTAGAAATGGGAATGAACTCATTTGGAGAAATTAGTGTATTAACACATATTGCAAAACCAGACATAGCAGTTATTACGAATATTGGAACAGCCCATATTGGAATGCTAGGCTCCAGAGAAAATATTTTAAAAGCAAAATTGGAAATATTAGAAGGTTTAAATCCACAAGGAATAGTAGTTGTTAATTATGATAATGATTTATTGCATAATTGGTATGAAACAGAGAAAGCTAATTACCATATTCTTACTTATGGTTTACAAGAAGGAAGTGATATTTTAGGAAAAAATGCTATTTTTCAAGAGAATGGAAGTAAATGCCAAGTAGTTGTTAATCACAATATTTATGATGTTTCCATTCCAGTTGGAGGAGAACATTTTGTATCCAATAGTTTATGTGCTATAGCAGTAGCTAAAGCATTAGAAATTCCAATGGAAGAAGCCTTAAAAGGAATTAAAGAATTTGAACTTACTAAAAAAAGAATGGAAATGAAAAAAAGTAAAAATGGAGCAATGATCGTGAATGATTGCTATAATGCGAATTATGATTCTATGAAGGCTGCATTAGATTATGTAGGAAAACTACCAAATAAACGTAAAATAGCAGTGTTAGGTGATATGCTAGAATTGGGAGAATATAGTAAAGAGTTACATCAAAAGGTAGGAAAAGAAGTTGCAAAAAATAAAATTAATTTACTAATTTGTGTGGGAAAAGAAGTAAAATATATGGCAGAACAGGCAGAAGAGGATGGAATGGACCATAATGCGATTTTATTATGCAAAAACAATGAGGAAGCGATAGAGATATTAAAAAAAGAATTACAACCAGAAGATGTAGTATTGTTGAAGGCTTCCAATAGTTTAAACTTTGCACAAATTTGTGAAGCTATTGTTTAATTGTTCAATCATGTGATTTTTTAGAAAAAGGAGAGTAAAAAATATGATAAAATTAGGTGTTATCTTTGGAGGAATGTCAACAGAACATGATGTATCCATTGCATCAGGTACATCTGTTATTCAAAATTTAGACAAACAAAAATATAAAATTTATCCAATTTATATTGATCAAAGTGGAAATTGGTATGAATATATTAAGCCAGTTAATGAAATTACAAGATTAGCAGTAGGAGAACAGCTAACTGAAATTATGCCTATTTCAAATGTAATAGAATATTTAAAAGGTATAGATGTTGCGTTCCCTGTTTTACATGGCTTATATGGGGAAGATGGAACAATTCAAGGAATGTTAGAACTTTTAAAAATTCCTTATGTAGGTTGTAGAGTATTAGGTTCCAGTATTTGTATGGATAAAGTATATACTAAAATGGTATTTGAAAAAGCAAGAATACCACAGGCTAAGTTTATTTATATTAAGGCAATTCAAAAAGAAGGAAAAACAGTATTTCAATATGTAGATAACGAATTTAAAGAACAGGAATTGTCCATTTCAGAGATTGCTAAAATAATAGACGAAACTATCCATTTCCCAGTTTTCGTAAAACCATCTAACTCTGGCTCTTCTGTTGGCGTACATAAAGCTACAAATCAGCAAGAGTTACAATCAGCATTATTAGATGCTAGTATTTATGATACGAAAATCTTATTGGAAGAAGAAATAGAGGGAAGAGAAGTAGAATGTGCTGTATTGGGAAATGAAGAGGTAAAAGCAACTTGTGTAGGAGAAGTATTATCAGCAGAAGACTTTTATACTTTTGAAGCAAAATATCAAAATGCTGCATCTCGTACAGTTATACCAGCCGAAATAGAAGAAGAAAAGTTGAAAGAAATTCAAACTCTAGCAATAAAAGCATTTAAAGCAGTTGATGGAAAAGGATTGTCACGTGTAGACTTCTTTATTCGCAAATCCGATAATCAAGTGTATATTAATGAAATTAATACAATGCCAGGATTTACACAAATTAGTATGTATCCTCAATTGTGGGAAGTAAGTGGACTAAGTTATACCAAATTATTAGATGAACTTATTAGAATAGCATACTAGTATAAATACTTAGGAGGGACACATCTTATCCCTATAGGAGTGACTTTAGGAAAAAATGTGTCCCTCTTAGAACAATCAAAAAAGGGGAGCAAATAATGGAGAAAATTGAAACTATACAAAAAGAGCTAAAAAACATCTTATCAGAAAAAAGATATCAACATTCTATAGGAGTCATGAAAAAAGCAGAAGAATTAGCAAAGCAATATGGTATAGATGCTAATATTGCAGTTTTAACAGGACTTGCCCATGATATTGCAAAAGAGATACCAAATGAAGAAAAGATTGCTTATTGCAAGGAACACAAAATTGAAATAGATGAGGTAGAAATGCATAATGTAGGTTTGCTCCATGCTAAAATAGGAGCAGATATAGTAAAAAAATATGGTTTTACAAAAGAAATGCAAAATGCCATTCTTTACCACACAACAGGACATTTAGATATGGATTTATTAGCTAAGATAATTTTTGTGTCAGATAAAATTGAAGAGAATAGAGAATACACTGGAATAGAAGAATTAAGAAAACTTGCTACACAGGACATTGATAAATGTACTTTAACAATTTTAGACGAGACCATTAAAAAAAATATTGATAAAGGTGTCTTAGTTCATCCAGATGGAATTTTTGCTAGAAATCAGCTGTTACCCCTTTCCTTACAGTAATAAATGTGATATAATCTAAAACATTCTAGAAAAAGAAAATCAAAATAATACAAAAGACAAGAAATAAAAATGACCTTACTTAGGGGGAACTATGATTTTCAAAGACTATTATAAAATATTAGAAATTAGTAATTATAAAGCATCTCCAGAAGAAATTAAACAAGCTTATCGTGAGCAAGCAAAAAAATATCACCCAGATATAAATACTACTAACTCTATGGCAGAGGAGCGCTTCAAAGATATTAATGAAGCTTACAAAGTATTATCAGAGACTGCCTCGCGTAGGAAATATGACAGAATGTGGTACAATCATATAGGAAAAAAACAAAAGGTGAAATATGAAGAAAGTGCCAGGGATAAAGGAGCAGTATTTAGCGACTTTTTCAGAATGTTCTTTGGAGAAAATATACAAAGTAATGAAGATAAGCCACAAGAAAAGAAGAACACAAAAAAGGCATCAGTAAAAGGTGAAAATATTGAAACTGAAATTAATATATCTATTATAGAGGCTTTTTATGGAAGTGAGAAGAAAATTTCTTTACGTACTCTTAATGGAAAAATGAAAACTTTTACGATAAAAATTCCAGCAGGGATTCGCAACCATGAAAAAATACGTTTAATGGGGCAAGGAAAGCCAGGTGAAAATGGAGGAAGACCAGGGGATCTACTTATTAAAGTCCAAATAGAAGATGATGAGAAATATAAATTAAATGGGATTGACTTATATACTAATTTATATTTAACTCCATGGGAGGCAGCATTAGGTACAAAGGTAACATTAAACTCTATTAATGAAGAAATATCTTTGCATGTGCCACAAGGAATACAAAGTGGAGAGACTATTCATTTAAAAGAAAAAGGGTATCTTGACGGAAAAGGTGGTAGAGGAGAGTTAATTACGAATATATGTATTATGGTACCAAAAGTAATGACTGATCAAGAAAAGGCTCTTTTTCAGGAGTTAAAGGAAGTCTCAACATATGATCCAAGAAATACTTATAATAAATTATAGAGTGAATCTTATAAAATATCAAAAGTTGACATAAATTCGAATTAAAACGTTGACAGTTGGGCAATTTTGTATTATAATTGAATTTAGTGATATGAATAAAAACAAAAGACAAACTATGTATTGGACTAGGATTCATAGAAAAGGAGTGTAAAAAGATGGACTCAATACAAGGAAAACACTTTAGTATTACAGATCCACAAGGAGTTAACACTGTAATATATAGAATCAATAAAACGGACAAGAGTTTATTAGATGAATACCCAAAATACACGGTACAACGCCTTGAATATGCTGAAGAATTAAATGGTGATTTAAGGAAAAAGACCTTTTTTGTTGACGAACCTGAAAACGAAGAGGATTTAGTTATCTTATCTTTTGGACAAGATAAAGTAGTTGTCAACATGGGAATTTTAGCAGAAGATAAAGTGAAAATTGCTAAGCGCCCAATTCCAATTAAGTTTGATACTTTATATTCTGAACAAGAATCAGAATATAAAGAATTTAAATATACACCGGATTTAAAAAGACCAATATCAATTATAGATCCAGAAACAACAGAAGAAGTCAAGCCAGTTTTATACTTTGACGGACAAACAAATGAGGTAAAAGGTAAGTGTAAGCTGAAACCATTTAAATCATATTTTGCATTTGAAATTCGCGATAAGAAAGAAGATGTCTAAAAGGAGGAGCGAAGAAATGAATAGTACAAATGTACCTTCAAATAGAGATAACCCTGCTGTAGTAGTAGGACAATCAATTCCAACAGATAAAGGATTAGAAATGCCACCAAAAACTGCTAAATGGGGAGTTTCTGAAAAAGAAGTAAAAGAAGCAGAAAAACAAGGCGAAATTGTTATTTCTCAAGTAGAAGAGTCAAAAGTCAGAGAAGATGGCATGTTAGAAAAGAAAGATGGAACTACTATTTCTATGGTAAACCCAAAAGCTTACCAAGCTTTAATGGCAGCTAAAAAGCAAAAAGCAGAAATGAAAGCAAAAGCAAATAGAAAGAAAGAAGTTCAATCAGGAATGGAAATCGGATAAATTTCACACAAGAAAAGGTGATTTGAAACAATGAATTATAAAGTAAAAAAAACATTAAAAGATAATAAGAAAAGTATGATATTGATAGGAGTATTATGGATTATTTTAACCATAATACTCGTTTCGCCAATTGCAAAATCCATTGTTGATGCAACAGACAATGGAGTTTTTGTTTTTGGTACATTTTTGGGAGAAGTTTTTCAAAATATTGTAAGCTTTAATTCCATTACTCAAGTATTTGGAGCAGCTTATATAGGAACATTTTTTAAAACTTTATTATGGTTTAGTATATTTTATGCAATTTGTACAACAATTGGTTTATTTCGTTCAAAACCAAAAAGTGAGTATGCAGATATAGAGCACGGGTCCAGTGATTGGAGTGAAGGCGGAGAACAATATAAAGTGCTTAGCAAACATAAAGGAATTTTGTTAGCACAAGAAAATTACTTACCAGTCGATAAACGAGGAAATGTTAATGTATTAGTAGTCGGAGGTTCTGGTTCTGGTAAATCAGCATCTTATTCAATACCAAATGCCTTTCAGATGTTAGGCTCTTATGTATTTACAGACCCTAAAGGAGAACTTTATGATAAAACAGCAGGATATTTAAGACAAAACGGATATGATATCAAAGTATTAAACTTAGTAAATCCAGCAAACAGTGACGGATACAACCCATTAATGCATATTGCTAGTGAATTAGATGTTGACGTTATTGCTAATACAATTGTAAAAGGACAAAAGAGTGAAAGTGGTTCTGATCCATATTGGGATGATATGGCAGAGATGTTATTAAAAGCATTAATCTATTATTTAATAGCAACTAGACCAGAAGAAGAGCAAAACTTAGCCAGCTGTTCAGAATTAGTAAGAGCAGCAAATGCTAATGGCGGAAGTAACCTATTAACAGAATTAATGAACCAACTACCATATGACCATCCAGCTAGAATGAACTATAAATCAATCGAAATTGCACCAGAAAAAACGTATGGCTCTATTTTGAGCTCATTACAATCTAAACTAGGTAAATTCGACTCAAAAGAAATTGCAGAAGTAACTTCAACAGATACCATTAACTTTGAAGATATCGGTTCAAAGAAAACTGCAGTATATGTTATATCTTCAGATACACATACAGCATACGATTTCTTATTAACCATATTCTTCTCACAAATGATACAACAATTATATAACTTTGCAGATGCCAATGGCGGAAGGCTAAAAATGCCAACATACTTTATATGTGACGAGTTTGCTAACATTGGTAAAATACCAGACTTTGATAAAAAGATTTCAACCAGTAGAAGTAGAGGAATTTCATTTAGTGTTATATTACAAAACTTAGACCAATTAGAAGCAGTATATGAAAAATCTTATGAGACAATCATGGGTAACTGTGATACACACGTATTTTTAGGAAGTAACTCATTTAAAACAGTAGAATATTTCTCTAAAGCATTAGGCGAAAAAACAATTACAAGAGACAGTAGATCGATTAACAGAGATAAACAATACCATAGACAAGGGGTTAGTGATTCAGACCAAGTAATGGCAAGACCATTAATGACACCAGATGAATTAAGAAGAATGGATAATGATGACTGTATTATCTATGAAAAAGGAATTAAACCAGTCAAAGCTAAAAAGTATTATTACTTTGAAAGTCCAATGGCAAGAAAATTAGCAGAATATACTTTAAATCATTTAGATTTTAATATAGGCGAAAGGGGAAAATGGAGAAAATATAACCCATATAATCCTTATGTAGAAGATAATGATAAAATAAAGAAAGCTGATTTAAAAGTAGAATCTTTAGATGATTTATTTGAAGAAGAACCAAAAGAGAAAAAAGAAGAAAAGCCACAAAGTGAGATTCCAATAGAAAACAAAGTAGAAGATATAGTAATCGGAAAAACAAAACAAGAGGTAGAGCAAAAACAAGAAAATACAATAGCAACAGCAGATGCGCCAATATTACCACAAGAACAAGAAGATGACGAAGTATTTTCTATAGATGTACAAAAAGAATTAGAAGCAAAATTTGATGAATTATTTGGACCAATGGATGACGAATAAAAAAGAGATATATTGCAAGTAGTGAAAACGAAAGTAATATATCTTTTTTATTTGACTAAAAATAGAAAATAAAAAAATAATAATGTTGAAAAAATAAAAAAGAATGAAAAGAAAAATATAAGATAAATTTTGGAGTATAAAAAATAAAAAAGGATCATAAAAACAATTAATGAAAATAAAAAGCAAATAACAAAAAAATTAGAAGAAAATAAAAAAGTAATTTAATAAATAAGAAAAAAATAATAAAAGTAATATAGGAACTAGAAATAAAAAATATAAGAACTAAATGTGAAAATATAGAAAGTAAAGTTGAGGAAAAAATGCAAAAGTGAATCAGAAAAAACGAATAAAGTAGTTCAAGAAGAAATGAATTTGTATTCTGGGGTAGAAAGAGGAATATAGAAAAGAAAACATTTACAATTAGACAACAGTTGATAAAGAGAGAAATGGAGTACAAGTGACTAAGAAAAAGGATGGCTATAGAAAAGAGAAAAAATAAAAGCTAAGTTATATGTGTAAATAATAAAAAATGGTACTAAATGAAGGATGAAAAGCTTGCGGATAAAGAAAAAAATAAGATTTGGAAGAGAGAAGATTAAAACAGTCTGAAAGTTTACGTAATGCAACAAGATTGATATAAAGAAAGGAAAAGAAACAGTTGTAAGTATGAGGTAGTTTAACAATAAAAGTAAATAATAGACAATTAGACAATATTTGATTAATCAGTTGTTAGTGATTTTTTTAGTGAAAACAAAGCAAAAACTTTCTTTGAATCAAAATAATACAAAGTTTTGAAAAATGTTTTTAGTGTAAAAAAATGGCAGAATATAATAAGAAAGATTAACTGCAAAAAAATAATAGAAAAAAGAATGCAGGAGAAAAAATAAAGTTGTAAAAAAGAAAATACATATAAAATAATAGAGATAAAAAAATCAAAAATAGAGAAATTATAAAATAAAAAATATAAAAATAGAAATATATTAAAG
>CAJUSU010000032.1 GCA_910589185.1 uncultured Clostridia bacterium | reverse complement strand
GCCTATTTGGAATAGCTGGTTGTACTTCTTCTGAATCTAGACTATAAATAGAATTGATAATATCTATATCCTTATACAACTTAGCTTTCTCACTGTTTTCATATCTTCCCATAAATTTAACATTTTGAATATCGTTTTCTTTACAAAAGCCTTCTAAATCACAATCTCTAAAAGGTAATCCTATATAAGTAAAACTTACTTTTTCACTATTTTTAAAAGCATTGATTAATTTACTATTCACATCAAAATATCTAACATATCCTAAAAATCCTATATTTAGATTTTCTTTTGCACTTAAGTCAATTGCCTTTTCTTCTTGATATTCTTCATTCGATATATTATGTGTAATAATAATTTTATCTTTATTTTCAAAAAACTTCATATATCCTTTTGAAGACATTAGCGTACAATATGAATTTTGGATAATCTTGTCTACAATTTTCCTATATATTCCTATCTTCTCATAAGTATAATCCCTATAATCAAAAATGTAATTATTTTTATATCTTTTCAATAATCTTCTATGTATTAAAATTCCTGGCATAGTTGTTAAAATTACTAATCTATCGTATTGATTCTTTTTTAGTAATTTTACAATCAGTCTTCTATATTTTATTGATAAGAATAATAATTCCAATTTATTAGTGCCTGTTGTATGTTTGAATAGATAGGTATTTCCATCTTGTTCTATTTTTCCATTACTATCTCTATCAAATGTGACAATATCATATTCTATATGATTTTCCTTAAATATTTTTTCATATCTTTGCATATATGGCATATATGTTTTTGAAAAAAAACCTATAATTAATGCTTTCATAATTTCTCCTATATTACTTTTTCTTAAATAAATATTTTTTTATAGTTCCGAATGCTTTTAATGATCTTTTCAAATCAGATGGATGTAATAAACCAATATGCAATCTATGTAAAATATATTTTGGTCTTAAATAATACTTCTTTCTGGCATAATCGCAGAATTCCACTAATTCTTGTGCAGAAAGTCCTGGTAAATTCAAAACACAATTCAAAGTTCCATCTTCTTTACAATATTCATCATATTTTCCATTAATATATCCATTTTCTTTTGCCCAATTGTATGCTTCTGTTCCTGGATAAGGTATTAATGGAAAAAATTGAGCAGTATCTGTATTAAATCTTAAAGCAGCAGCTAAAGTGGTTTGCATCGTTTCTTTTGTTTCACCTTCATTTCCCACCATATAGCAAGCATGAACAAGAAGATGTGCTTTTTTAGCTCCTTTAATGTAGTCCTCAATTTGTTTGGTAGTAGTTCCCTTTTTAATGTTTTTCAAAATTTCCTGATTAAAGCTTTCAATACCTGGTATAATTAACCTGCATCCTGCTTTTTTCATTAATTTCATTGTTTCATAGTCCAAATTTGCTCTTGCATTACATAACCATTTAAATCTTTTATTGAGCTTATTTTCTATCATTAAATTACAAATTTTAGCGATTCTATCTTTACGAATCGTAAAAGTATCATCTTCTATAACAATCTCTTTTACTTCTGGAAAGTTCTCAGCTATATATTTCATCTCTTCAATTACATTTTCTTCACTTCTTGTTCTATATTGGTGTCCGTGCATTGTTTGTGGATATACACAGAAATTGCAATGTGCTGGGCAGCCTCTACCAGTAAAAATCTGTATAGCAGGATAAGTAGCTGCTGGAAAAGAATAATCATAAACAGATAGGTGCTCTTTAATAAACTTAGAAGCAAAAGGTATTTCATCTAAGTCTGTAATATATTCTGCATCTTCATTATGTACAATTTCATTCCCCTTTCGATAACTAATTCCTTTTACTTGACCAATATCTATTCCTTGTTCAATAGCTCTTGCTAATTCTCTTACAATATTATCATATTCCTTTCTGGCTACTGCATCTAATTTTGGTTCTAGTTTTAGTGTTTCTTCCGCTGTAGCAGAAGGGTGCGTTCCTACAAGTAATACAAATATATCTGGATATCTTTCTTTTATTTTCTTTGCAAAATTAATATCACTATAAATAGACGGAGTACTTGTATCTAATACTACTAACCTTACTCCATCTATCTTTTTCTCAATATATTCTAAACTACTTTTCTCATTCATCAAATTAGCTGGAGCATCTAAGAACTCTACTTGATGTCCTTCTTTTTCTGCAAGTGCTGCAGCATAAATTAGCCATAGTGGATAATATAGCACTCCGCTATGTCCAATTGATGGGCTCCTTGACTCTCTTGAGAATTTACCATATTCTGCTTTAAAAGGTGGATTAATAAAAAATATTTTCATGATTTTCTCCTTTATGATTTGTTAATATTCCTATATTTTATTAAACTTCTAATTGTATATTGTACCATATAATATGACCTTTGAAAAATGTTCAACTTCATATGTTTATATACCATATATGTCATTCTAGCTGCCTTTATTTTATTTCCCGACTTAGAATTTTTTGATATTCTATAAACCAATAATGGCTCATTTACGCCATAGGCACAAACATTAAAATTTTTTAATATCTTTAACCAAACCAAAAAATCTTCATGCATTTTATCATGCTCCATTTTTACAGAACTAAGTACTTCTTTTTTTGCTAAAACAGAGGAACAAGATATTACATTTTGATTCAGTAACCTTTTATAACTTACTGTTTCTGGTACTTGTCTTACATATGAATATGGATTTTCATTTTCATCAATAAAAGATGAACCTGTATATACTAATACAGGCTCCATCTTTTCTCTCTTTAATAAATCTATTTGTTTTTGTAACTTTTCTTCTTTCCAAATATCATCACTATCTAAAAAAGCAACCCATTCTCCATTAGCTTGTTCTACACCAAAGTTTCTGCTAAAAGAAACTCCTGAATTTATTTGATTAGTATAATTTCTCACTCTTGCATCTTGCTTACAATATCGTTTTATTATTTCTTCTGTTTTATCCTTTGAACAATCATTAACAACAATTAGTTCAATATTTTTATAAGTTTGATTCAAAACAGATTCTATTGACTTGGCTATATACTTTTCTGCATTATATGCTGGCATAACTACACTAATTAAAGGTTCTTCCATTCTTACTATATTTCTCCCTTACTATAGTTCTTATTTTCTCGCTTCAAATCTTCTATTTCCGCTTTTATTTCTATTTCTGATGCTTCTGCTCCTGTTGTTGCAAAAACTTCCTTTATTGTTAGCCATATAATTTTTAAGTCCATAAATAGACTAACATTATCAACATATTCTAAATCATAGTCTATTTTTTTAAATATGTTGATATTATTTCTTCCCTTAGCTTGTGCTAGTCCAGTAATTCCTGGTAACACATCACTCCTTCTTTTTTGTTCTTCAGTAAACCACTCATAATATTCTGGTATCCATGGTCTTGGTCCAATAAACCCCATTTCTCCCTTCAAAATATTAATAAGCTGTGGTAGTTCATCAAGACTAGTTTTTCTAATCACTCTGCCTACCTTCGTTACCATTTCTTCATGTGACATATTACTATTTAATTCTTCTCGATTTGTTTTCATACTCCTAAATTTGTATATTTGAAAAGGCTTCCCCTTTTTTCCTATCCTGGTTTGTTTATATAATACTGGTCCTCTATCTTCAATTTTTATAGCTATTGCTATTACTATAAAAGGAATTAATAAAACAACAAACAATATTAACGAAATAAGGAATTCAAAAACTCTTTTTAAAATCAAGTATATATTTCTTAGAACCTTCTTCATTATAAAAACCTTCCTTAAATTTTCACTAAGCATATTATATAGAATTGGTCATATAACTTCAAGTAGTTCATGACAATAGTTTAACCTATTTTATCATAAAATGTCGTAAAAAGAAAGAAATGAACTATAATTGTCATTTCTTTTTAATTTAATTAGACTATATTCTATCTTACTTTTTCATAATATAGTTCCAAGAATCTCTGCACATATCTTCCAGGCTCTTTTCTGCTACCCATCCTAGTTCTTCTTTTGCCTTTTTTGTTTCTGCATAACAAGTTGCAATATCCCCTGCTCTTCTTCCTACAATTTTATATGGTACTTTTTTACCTGTTGCTTTTTCAAAAGCTTTTACCATATCTAAAACACTATACCCTGTTCCAGTTCCTAAGTTATAAATATATAACCCTTTTCCTTCTTTTTCAATTTTTTCTAATGCTTTTAAATGTCCCTTTGCTAAATCTACTACATGAATATAATCTCTAACTCCTGTACCATCTGGTGTATCATAATCATTACCGAATACCGATAATTCTTTCAATTGACCATTTGCCACTCTTACGATATATGGCATTAAATTATTTGGAATGCCTTGTGGCTCTTCTCCAATTAGTCCACTTTCATGAGAACCAACTGGATTGAAATATCTTAAAATGCAAATATCCCACTCATTATCTGAATGATAAATATCTTTTAAAATTTGCTCAATAAATAATTTCGTTGTTCCATAAGGATTCGTTGTTCCTCCTGTTCTACATTCTTCTGTTAAAGGTATTCTTTCAGGCTCTCCATAAACAGTTGCAGAAGAGCTAAAGATGAACTTTTTGCAGTTATATTTTCTCATAACATCTAGTACCGTCAATGCACCTGTAATATTGTTTGTATAATATTCTATTGGTTTTTGTACAGATTCTCCTACCGCTTTAAATCCTGCAAAGTTAATAACAGCCTCAATTTGATTTTCCTTAAATACTTTTTCTAAAGCTTGTCTATCTAAACAATCCAACTCATAAAATTTAAAGTCTTTTCCTGTAATTTGTTTGATTTTATCTAATACCTCTGGTTTGCTATTTGAAAAATTGTCTACAATAACAATTTCCTTTCCTGCATTTAAAAGCTCTACTGCTGTGTGACTTCCTATATATCCTGCTCCTCCCGGCAACAAAATAGCCATTTTTATTTTCTCCTTTCTAAAATAATTTCCTTTACCTTTTCTTTTACTTCTTCTATTGTCATTTTAGTGGTATCTACCACAATAGCACCTTCCGCTATCTTTAGAGCTCCTACTGGTTTATGCATGTCATTATAGTCTCTCATTTTTACATTTTCTAATACTTGCTCATAGCTTCCCTCTATACCCTTTTCTTGATTTTCTTTAAATCTACGCTTTGCCCTTTCTTCTATATCGGCATCTAAATAAATTTTTACTTGTGCATTCGGAAATACAACTGTTGTTATATCTCTACCTTCCATCTACTACTATTTCACGAATTTCTGGAATAGAAGAAAGTTGTGATACAAAATCACTTACTTCTTTACTTCTAATCTCTGTTGTAACATCTTCTCCCTCTAAAAAGGTCTGCTGATTACCATTATGATTTTCTATATATATATTAATATCTTTTGCTATTTGTATTAATTCTTCTTTTCTTTCAAGACAATTTATTCCCTGCCTTATTCCTTTTAGCGTAATGCAACGATACATTGCTCCTGTATCAATATTTACTAATCCTAATTCTTGCGCTATTAATTTCGTAATGGTCCCTTTTCCTGTACCTGCTGGTCCATCAATTGCTACAACAAATGACATTTTAACTTCCTCCTTTGCTTCTCTTACTATTCTTCGTCTTGAGTCTCATTTAATCTCTTCATCTCTTCTGGTTCTGGCATATGAATTCCCTTAGCCACAATCGTAACTTGCTGCACATTCATGGTAGTTAATTTTTCAATCTCTTTTTTGATTTTCTCTTTAAATGTCCTCAATGTTCCTAATATATTATACCCATAATTAATAGAAACTTCCATATAAATATTAGGACCTTCTGGTGTGCTTTCTACTCTTGTTCTCATCACTTTATAAATTGCTTCTGAGCGTTTCGCTAAATACTCTGCAATTTGGCGGAACACTACATCTGAAATCGTAAAATTCCCCAAGTAACTGAAAGTTGGTCTTATAATGGACTTTTCTGTAATATAGGGGTCTGTTCCTTTTCCTTTAAATTTAAAGATTTGTAATGGGTCTAAAATATAGCCTGAAAAGTCCTTCTTAATTTCAAAAGTTGGTACTGGAATAACATGTTTTCCTTGTGTTGTACGAATTCTCTTAGCTGTTTCCATTTCTGCTTCTGTTGCTACATCTTGTATATAGATTCTTTTGCAAGGCTTTGGAAGTCCTAAATTTTCTGTAATTTTATCTATCATTCCATCTGAAGTACCTAGTATTAAAATAGATTCTGGCTTATTCTTTCGAATCGCCTTTCTCATTTCATTTCTATCACTATCATTGACAAATATTGCTTTTTTGACAGTTTCTATTTTCGTAGGTGCCTTTTTTGCTGAAGTTCCTGCAATTACATCATTTTCGTTAATTAACAAACCATCATCTATAATATAAGCAATATTATTTTCGCTTGCCACCATTTGGGCACGATAGCTCTTTCCTGTACCCGAAGGACCAATAAAAGCATATACTTTTATATCCTCACTATTATAACCTAAGTTATTAGCAATATTGTTTGCCAAATTGTCTAGAAGCATATTTTTTCTTCCTCTCCTATTTTTCTAAAATGATAATATGGTATATTATTCCTCTGTATTTAATTTGAATTCGTTTTCTCTCTATTTCTTTTAATTGGTATCGGTTAGTCATATCTTGACATGTAGCAGTTTCCTCACTGTCAATTAAAATAATTTTACCCTGATACTCTTCTAAAAATTCACTATTAACCGCCTTAGTAGATAATTCAAATGGCTTTACTTCTATAGTATCATCTCCTAAATAATAACACCAATAATAATCACGTAATTGCTCTGCCAAACTGCTTGCCAAGAAGATATCTGTGTATAGTAAAATCGTATTATCATCATATTGTTCTTGAATATATTGTATTTCTGTTCCATTAGAAATATCATAATTTTCTTTTATTCTAACACTATTATCGTAGATACTCAATCCCAAAAATGCAATTACTAAAAAAGTCGCCATTACTTTTTGGATTTTTGTACTACTATTCGCTAAAAAATACGCTAATGGAAAAATCAAAATCCCTGTTGTTACCACCATGTAACGATAATACATAATAGGTTTAACAACTATACTTACCAATAGCATAGAAAGATATAGAATAAGATGAACTGCTAAACAATAAATAACAACTGTATTCTTTCTTTTATGTAGCTTGTTCCATATCATTTGATAAATGTAATAAACATAAATAATTCCTGCTACAAGAAAAGAAAAGTCAACTCCTATCACTCCATGGAACTGTACTGCAAGTGGTGCTAATACGCTATCTCTAAAGTTAAGTGGTATCCAAAATCCTTGGCTTACTGTCCTTGCTTGTGTGAAAAAGATAAATAACCATGGTAAATATCCTAAAACTTGTACAATAGCAGTAATTAAAAATCGAATCAAATAACTTTTTCTAATATTTCTAATCTCTTCATTTTTGGTAAATATAATATGAAATAACAATAAAGCATTTATAATTGCTACTGTTACTAAACCATAATAGTGACAATGAGCTGTAGCTAAACTAAAAATTGCAAATAAGCTCCAATTCTTCACCTTATTATCTTTGGCAATTCTATAAGCATATATTGCTGACACTGTTGCAAAGAAAAGTGTCCATGTGTACATACGAATTTCTGCTCCATAGCTTGGCATGACTGGTAAAGCCAAGATAAGAAACGAAAACAAAAGCCCTACCTTGTTTCCAAAGTCTTTACGAATATGCGTATACCCCAAAATGCCAGTTAAAATAGCTGGTATCATAGAAAATAATCTTGCTACCAAAATACCATCACCAAAAATTACCATAAATACTTTTAGCATAAGATAATATAAAATTGGGTGAACATCTTGACTTCCTATTTCAACAATTTGTGCAAAATCATGCCTTACTAATCCCATGGTATAACTTTCGTCATACCATAGTTCTGTGAAAAAAGCGCTTGATAAAATAATTGCACTCCCTAAAATAATCAATAAGATATGAAAGCTTTTAGCCTCTATTATCTTTTTTATTTTCTCCATTTGTTACATCCCTTTTATTTTCAACTATTACTCTTTTTCTAATAAGATTATATTGTAAATATAATCTTGATACCTGGTATCAAACCTTTCTGGTCCTGCTAGCACATTCATTCCTTCTTTTTCAAATTCATCATGATATAGTCCTAAATTTTCAGAATCCACTAGCCAAATTCTGCCATGATAATCTTTAATGGTTTCTCTCCAATCGTAAATCGTTTCCATTCCAGGTCCATAAGATTTATATGCTTCTTCTACGTCCCAATGTGCTCCATTGATAAAGTATTGTTTATGTTCAGGAAAGAATGCAGCTATAACTCCACCATTTCCAATATTAGAATAAATGATAATGTCATCTGGCTCAATTCTTTCTTTCATATATTCAATTTGTTTCATATTGCTTTCATCATAGTTAATCGCTATGTTTGTCATATTGCTCCATGTTCCCAATGCCAAAATAGCAATACAGATAAAGCATGTTACCCATTTTCTTTTTTCCTTTGCCATGAAAAAGGCAAGAGCAAAAAGATAAATTCCTGTCATAGCAAATAGATAACGTGAAAATAGCACTGGTGAAATAAAGGTTGGTATTAAATAAATACCGATTACTCCAAAATATACAATCATAGCCAAAACACCAGGTTTCATGGTATCATTTTCCTTTTTCGCACGATACATACGATAAATGATATAAGCATACATCAAAAGAGATGCTACTAGCGAAACAATAGTGTGAGTATTAAAGGCAAAATTAGTATCTAATTGTCTTCTAAATTGGAAACTTGGAACTTCTACTAATGTATTGATGCCAACCCCAATCCAAAATCCTCCACCTACATGTGTGATTTGTTTCCATAGGTATCCTAGCCATGGAATATATAAAAGAATTTGAATTCCTGCTAAAATGAGGAAGTTACGGAAATCTGCTTTGCAATTTTTTCTATTTTTAATCACATAAATTAAAAGTAGCAAATTAACTACACATGCAGTAATAAGAGCATAATAATGTGTATAACAACAAATGATACTAAATATACCAAATACAATTAAATTCTTCATTTTATGTTTGGTTTCGTTATTCTTTAAGTTTTGGTAAAAGCGATAAGCATAAATGCTCATGACAAAAGTAAATAAGCATGCCCATGAATACATTCTAATTTCTTGACTATAAGTACACATAACCGGCATAAAATACGCTAAAAAGGAGAATAAAAATCCTGTTTTTTCTCCAAAGTCTTTGCGAATATGGGTATATCCCATAATGCCCATAATTACTATTGATAACACAGAAAATAGTCTAAAAACGGTAACATTATTTCCAAAAATCAAGAAAACAATATGTAGCATCCAATAATATACTGGTGGGTGTACATCATTTCCTGTAATTGTCCAAATATCTGCAAAGTTGTGCTTTGCAATTGCTACTGAATAGCTTTCGTCAAACCAAATGTCTGGGTGAAAAGCTGCTAGACTAATAAATGCAATTCCTAAAATGATAATTGCAATATGTAAATGTTTCGTTTTTATTTTTGCAAGTAATTGTTTCATTTCATTCCTCCGTTTACATCTATGGTTATATCATTTTTTGCTGTTTTTGTAAACGGATTCATTCTAAATTATTTATCATTCGTCGCATCTCCATTACCACTCACCGGAATTGTGTCACCTAAATAAGTTGGCTTTGGCTTTATAATGCACTTAAACCAGTCTTTATCTCTTGCTAGGATTTCTCTTAAATCCCTCATAGTTTGTCCTGCATATGTTTGAGGGTCAGAGTTTACACCATATGCTTCTAAGCCTAATTGTTCCGCCACATAGATTGCTCTATACATATGATATTTTTGTGTTACAATTACAATCTTTTTTGCCTTAAAAATATCTTTTGCACGGTACATGCTATCATAAGTAGAAAAACCTGCATGATCCATGAAGATATCTTCCGATTTTACATCTCTTTCAGTTGCATATCTTTTCATAACATTTACTTCATCATAATTGTCACTTCCATGATCACCACTCATAATAATTTTTTGAGAAACTCCATTTTGATATAAAGAAATTCCCTGTAGTAATCTATCTTCTAGCATTGGGCTTGGTTTTTGCCCCCAAATGCCTGCTCCTAAAACTAGAATACAATCTACATCTTCTAGTTCTTTTGCCTGTTCTTCAGTTAAAATCTTACTTTTTGTTTTTGCTACTACAAAAAAGTTAATTCCTAATAATGCAATTAAAGCAACAACTAATAATATTATCATACCAATTATAATCCTCTTTATTATTTTGTTCATTTTTCGCTCCCTTTATTACTTGTTTTACTAAATTCAAATCTGATTTCGTTATAAAAAAGGGAGCACAACATTAACCATTTCTTAGTTTGTGCCCCCTTTATTTTAATTTTCCACTTTTTCAGTAGAAACCTCTCCAATATTAATCTTTCTAATATGCTCAATTTTATCCCAAGTTGTATCACGTTTAAATAAACATTTAAAGTTAATTAGTAACCATGAACCTAAGAATAATGGATAACATAGTAATCCTTTTATCATTGGCTTAATTGGTCTTTTATCTAATAACATAATCATTACTGCTGTACCAATCGGTAAGAAAAATGTTGGTAGTATATATCTAAAAACATTAATTGTCAAATCTGTACTTGTCATTCCGTTGCCAGCATACATGATAAAATTTAGGGCCAACAGAACCAATGTTGCAACAAACATAGGGATACTACCAATAATATATAAGAAACCATCAAAATTCATTACTGTCTTATGTTCTTTTATTGCGGTTGCTAATGGCTTAGTATACTCCTTCATACATTGCATATGTCCAACAGTCCATCTACTTCTTTGTTTCCAACTTTGCATAAATCCTAGAGGTTGCTCATCATATACAATTGCATCTGTCGCCCATCCTAACTTCTTTCCTTTTATAATTCTTTTTAAAGAAAACTCAATATCTTCTGTTAATGTTTTTGTATCCCATCCATCTGGTTTTACAACATCGAATTTCACCATAAATCCAGTACCATTAATTAATGGAGATAATCCTACATTGTATCTTGCTAAATGATAGAAACGATTCATTGTCCAGTAGAAAATAGCATATCCTGCTGTAATCCAGTTATCTGTTGGATTTTTGATATCTCTATATCCTTGAACAACATCTTCACCTTGGCAAAGCTTTTTATTCATATTTTTAATAAAGTTTTTATCTACAATATTATCTGCATCAAAAATACAAAAAGCATCATATGGAGCATCCTCTTCGATTTTTTGCTTTAAAAACCAGTTTAAAGCATACCCTTTTGTTTTCTTTTCAGGGTCAAATCTTTCATAAACAATTGCTCCTGCATTTCTTGCAATTTCTGCTGTATTATCTGTACAATTATCTGCAATGACATAAATATCATATAATTCTTTTGGATAATCTTGTTTTTTCAAACTTTCTATTAATTCTGCTACAACATTTTCTTCATTATGTGCTGGTATAATGGCCATAAAACGGTGATTTTTATTCACCAACATTGGCTTATCTTTTAACTTAATTAACGAACAAACACTAATAACCAATTGGTATATCCAAAATACTGTAACAGTCCATACTAATGCTTGTTGTATAATATATAGATATTGCATTTTTATCTCCTCTTTATTTTTTCTTATTGATATTTTACATTATCAATTATACTATTGCTATTTTCTTTTTTCAACTTTTATAACTAGATTTAAGCAATTCTTAAGAAA
>CAJUSU010000031.1 GCA_910589185.1 uncultured Clostridia bacterium | reverse complement strand
ACTCTTCTTATTTCACAAAATGTAGATGTAGCAGTTGTAGCAGCAAGATTAGGACGTGCTCAAATAAGTACAACATTCAATTTTTATGTCCGCCCTCTAGCTTCTCATAATAGAAGTGCTGGTATAATCTTGCAAAATTTATTAATAGATAAAAACTAATTACTCTTTTTCAATATAATTACAGAAATTGCTTTTTTAAAACCGCAATACGTGTTTTAGCCTGTTTTAAAGGGTTTTGACAGTCTTTGTCCCCAAGCTGTCCCCAAAACAGCTAAAATTACACTTTTTCCAACATAATAAAAGAGCCTACAATTTCTTGCGACTCTAATGAAATCTTTGGTTGCGGGGGTAAGACTCGAACTTACGACCTTCGGGTTATGAGCCCGACGAGCTGCCAACTGCTCCACCCCGCGATATTTAATTAAATTGTCTACCTTTTAAGTATACTTCCTTTTGCACATATTGTCAAGACATTTCATTTAAAAATTCTCTTTGAACTAAAATTCTTAAACCTACCTCTATATTTTATTCAATAATTTCTAAAATATTCCTCATACTAAAATAAATATGATATAATGTAAATATCCTATTACATAAAAATTGTAATTAAATTTTGTGGAGCAGTATTTATGGAAAAGAGTAAACAAATTGAATGGATTAATATTTTAAGAGGTTTTGCTATATTCTTAATTGTATTTGGGCACGCTATTCGGCTATTCTGAAGGACTTACCGGTTTGTCTAGGTACTTGTCTTCTTTTTATGTGCCTTTGTTTTTCTTTATTTCTGGTTATCTATTTCAAGAAAAGAAAGAGGAGAGCTTGATTTCTTTTATAAAAAGAAAAGCTAAAAGAATTTTAATACCTTATTTTGTGTTTGCTATTCTTTCTTTAATCCCTTACTATCTGTTTGCTGGAAATATACAATCTACTTTAGGAAATACAGAAGCAATTTCGAATAATATAGTGTCTTCTTTATTAAACACCTTCTATGGTAGTGGGCATGGTGATGTTTTAGTTCAAAATTCACCTTTATGGTTTTTGCCTTGTTATTTTTTAGTAGTAGTGATTGCAAAATTAGTATATGAAAAGACTGGCAATTTCAAGTTTAAAAGTTTAGTACTATCTTTATTTTTTTTATTAATAGGTGGAATTGTCTATCTCTTCTTGAATAGAGCTTATCCTTTTGGCTTTGAAACTGCTTTAGTAATGTTATTTTTCTATTTTTTAGGTCATTACTTCAAACAATTACCAATGCCTACGAAAAAACTAAAAATAGTACTAACTATAATTACTTTAGGTTTAGGTTTTGCCATTCATCTTTTTAATGGTCGTATCAGTTGTATGAATAATAATTACCAAAATAGCTATATAATATTCATTCTATCTGCTACTTTTTCTTTAATAGGATATTGTTATTTGTTTTCATTCTTTGAGAAATGCAAAATACTTTCTTATTTAGGAAAACATACTATTCCTATTTTGGTCGTACACAAAATGCCATTAGTTGTATTGCAAAGTAAGTTGGGAATTATCTCGACCTATTTAAAAACTGGCAATGTATTCGTTCAACTTTCTTTAGCTTTCCTCATGGCTATTACTGCAATTGCTTTGTCGCTTTTAGCATATAAAATAGTTAGCAAATTCTTACCAGTTTTATACGGAGAGTCTAAAAAGGCTAAAATAAGCTAGACAAAATATGATGTTTTACTAATTTTATAATAGATAGACTTGAATAGTACTTGCTTTTGCAGTTTTGAAAAGTACTAAGTTGAAATTCTCCTTTGCACTTGCTAGCTGCCTTGGTCATTTGAAAAACAAAAAAGCAAGTACTATTCAAGTATTATTGATACCAATGTTATTATTTTATAACTATTACACTATCACATATTCTTTTATATTATTAAACTTTGCATCTCCAATACCCTTCACATTTTGTAAGTCTTCAATTTTATTGAATTTTCCATTTTGTTCTCTATACTCAATAATTCTACTAGCAATAGATGGACCAATTCCTGGTAAATTTTCCAATTCATTTTGAGTTGCTGTATTAATATTCACTTTTCCATTTCCTCCATTCTTTTCTGTGCTTACAGTTTGTATAATGACATTATTGCCACTTTCACTTGTAATATACGCTTTGTTTTCTAACTTTGCCTTATCTTCTTTACTTGGAATATAAATTTTTTGCCCATCTTGTAATACATAAGCTAAATTTACTTCATCTAAGTCTGCTGTTTCTGTATTGCCTCCTGCGCTATCAATAGCATCTGCAATTCTTGCTCCTTCTTGTAATACTAAAATTCCCTTTTTTTGAACTGCTCCTGTGATATGTACAACAATTTTCCCCTCTAAATTTTCGTATCCATTTTTTTGTTCTTCTATACTACTTTTCTCGCTCATATTGCCTTGCTCTATTAAATTATTTGAGCTTTCTATACTATTTTCTTCTTGATTTAGCACTTCACTTTGTAAATTCTCCTCCATTTCTAAAGCGCTCTCTTCCCAACTATCCTCTTGTCCAATAATACTGTAGCCGTAGATGCCGATAATTAAAACCATCACCCCTATTACCACCCCTACTATTACTTTTTGTTTCATTGTTAAATTGTTCATTATAATCATCCTTTCTTTATTTTTTATTCCTCACTTGCAATTATTTGTATTTTCGTATATAGTTATATCTGTTTTATACTTCTAAATTGGAACAACTTACATACATTAAAATAGATAAAAACGTGAGGTTATTAATATGATAAAAAAATCAAAATATATATTATTTTTCATGTTGACTATTTTATTTTTGTCAACTTTTATAACCACCTCCTTTGCAGTCAATACATCTGCAAGTGCTGTTTCCGTAGGTTCTCCTTCTTGCATTTTAATGGAAGCTAGTTCTGGAAAAGTTTTGTATGAAAAAAATGCTAATCAAGTAAGATATCCTGCTAGTACTACTAAAATTATGACTGCTATTTTAGCGCTAGAAAATTGCGAATTAACAGATGTTGCAACAGTTAGCCGTAATGCTATTCATTCTATTCCTCCTGATTATGTTATTGCTAATATTAAAGAGGGTGAAGAACTTACTGTTGAACAATTATTAAATGTCTTACTAATTCCTTCTGCGAATGATGTTGCTATTGTACTTGCTGAGCATATATCTGGCAGTGTTAGCAAATTTTCTGATTTAATGAATGAAAAGGCAAAAGAAATCGGGTGTAAAAATACACATTTTGTAAATCCAAATGGTATCCATAATAAAAATCATGTTTCTACGGCCTATGATTTAGCATTGATTGGTAGGTATGCTATGAAAAATGCTACTTTTCGCAAAATTGTGCAAAAAACACAATATACTCTACCAGCTACTAATAAGCATTCAAAAGCAGATCGTACTTTCAAAACTACAAATGATTTATTAATTAAAAATACTAGTAAATCTAAGAGTAATTACTATTATCCTGATGCTACTGGGGTTAAAACGGGCTATACTGGTGAAGCTGGGAATTGTTTAGTTGCTTCTGCTAAAAAGGATAATATGGAAGTTATTAGTGTTGTTTTGGGGGCTGAATTTACGAAAGAGGGATTAAGTGAGAAGTTTTTAGATACAATTACTTTATTAGATTATGCTTTTGAACACTATTCTATAAAAACTCTTCAGGAGAAAAATACTGTCTTACAAGAAGTTGAAGTTGCTAGTGCAACTAAAGAAACAAAAAATTTAAAAGTATTAATAAAAGATAATATTGAAACATTAGTTAATAAAGAGGAAAACCTGAAAACTTTGAATCCTGAGATTGTGATAGATAAATTAAAGGCTCCTATATCAATTGGTAGTAAAGTAGGAACAATTACTTATACAATAGATGGAAAAACCTATTCCTCCGATTTAATCGCTGGAGATACTGTACTTCCTTCTAATACACTTTCTTTATTATTGCGTATTTCTTTAATTATTGTTACTTTGTATTTACTTTTTACTCTATTAAAATCAAAAAACAAGCCTAGAAACCGCGGTCGTATGAGCAAAAATTCAAAATCATATAAACATAGAAAGGGCAAAAAATCTAGTGGAAAACATCTTTATACTTTAATTAACAATTTTGAATAAAAAACATAAAGGGAGCGCTAATCAATAGCGCCCCTTATTTAATTATTATTCATAATCTTTTCCAATGATGATAGTAATATTTACATTAGCATTCCCACCAGATGTAATTGTTTGTGTTCCTAAGATTTGTTTAATATCTTCTTGTACTAGGTCTGGTACTTCTCCTCTTGTAATAATAATAGTATTTTCTGTCTCTGTGGTATTTCCTGTTTTATTGATTTTATAACCTGCACTTTCTAACTGTGCTACTACCTTTTCTAATTTAGTATTGCTAGAAGTCCCATTTAGCACTTCAATTTTTAGCTTTGTTTTGTCAATTCCTGAAGTATCCACTGTACTATTATGTTGCTTGTCCTTTTCATCTAGCTTATTTGGATTAATAAATAAATCATCTATTATCTGTTTTAATTTTACTTCGTCTGCAGAGTAAATCCAAGTTCCAGTATTAGCAGCTTGTTCAGATACCCCTGGTAATTGTTCCGTTTTTAATTTTGCCATATCAAATTCTACAATATATGGTACATAATCTTTAATTGTATCAAAATCCAAATTAGTCTCCACATATTTATCTGCAATATCAATGAATTCATTAATTTGGAAAATTCTTTCTACTTTTAGTGTTTGTTTTGCAAGAGCTTTTAGGAATTCTCTTTGTGTTCTCATTCTTCCTAAATCTTCCATACCATATTCATAAGAATAGGTTGTTCCATCATTATTATGTCTAAATCTAACTAACTGTTCTGCCTTATCTCCATCTAATTTCTGTACACCAGCTTTTAAATTAATATGCAAGTCCTGTCTTTTTGAGTCATACTTCATATCAATTGGTACATTAAATTCGACTCCTCCAATTTTATCTACTAAAACCTTAAAAGCTTCTGTATCTACTTTTAGATAGTATTTGATATCTAATCCAGTTAGCTCATTCAGTTCTTTTAAAACATTTTGCGCCCCTGTTTGATATATGGCATTTATTTTATCGAATCCACCTGCATTTGCTTTGTTAACGCCAATAAAAGTATCTCTTGGAATAGATAATATAGAGGCTTGTTGTTCTTTTGGATCATATTCTGCTATCATGATGGTATCTGTTAAATTTTCACTTTGCCCTAGCAACACACAATAAATCTTAGGTAGATTTTTTAGGGTATTTTCGTCATGACCTACTGCAGTAGCAAGAAGACCTTTCAAGCCTCCTCCATTTTTGTGAACTTTGTAACCTACAAAACCACCTGCTACTAAAAGGATTAGTAAAATAAATAAAAATACTCTTTTTCCTACTCCTCTTTTCTTTTTCCCTTTTGATTTTTTATCTATCGCTCTTTTTCCTTTACTCAAACTTTTTCACCTTATTTTTCAAAATTTAATTCGTTTTTTAGTATACCAAATTTCACAAAATTTATCAACCATATTCATAAAATCTTCACAAACTAAAGATAGATATTTCATTAGAAAATTAGTTTTAATAGTAAATTGTTGTTGTACATAACACTGCCTATAAATGACTTTTGTACCGCTTCTAGTATTCCTGTTCCACTTACTACTGGACTGGCAAAAGATAACACTGCCAAAATACCATAAATAATAATAAATGCTTCTACTAGACCATAAATAATTCCACCTAATTTATCAAATTGCTTGATAATTGGTAAGTTTGTAATAATGTTAGCCAATCCTCTTACAAATATCAGTACAATTCTAGATACTAAGAATAACGCAAACCATACTCCGCTATTAATAATCATAATAGCAACTTGTCTTGCTGTTGCATCAGCTACTGCTTCTTTTGCTTCATTTCCTGCTTCTTCTACTGTTTTGTTAATATAATTTATCATAACTTCTGGCATATTTTTATTTTCTTCTTGTGAACTTAGTTCTTCTTGTTTATCACTACTTAGAATTGTATCGCGGATTCCTTGTTCTAAATTTTCGTCCCAATCTGTTTTGTCTATAATAAAAGTAGAAACTGGTTTAAAAAGTACAAAAGCGATTACTAATGCTAGTACAAAAGAAATGATTTTTAATAGAGAACCTGTTAGTCCTTTGCGATAGCCAATTGCAATACATAAAATTAAAATTCCTATCACAATTGCATCAATAATAATACTCATTTTTTTCCTCCTTATAAATTAATTAGTTCAATTTTATCTCGATAAATAATGCCTGCTATTCCATCACATATAACAATATTTCTAATTTCTTGTCTAGATGTGTATCGTTTCATAAGCCAACCATTTGTATTAATAAAATCTACTTCAGACCCCAAATTCATAGCCATAATATTATCATAATTTGCTACACTCTTGACCACTCCTTCAACTAGGTAGGTTGTTTCCTTTTGTGTCGCTATATTATACATCTCTACATTAGTATTCGCTGTGAATGGACCAGTTGATTCTTCTACCATTCGGTAAACGCAATTTGTCAATTGTGCTCCTCCAAAAGTAATTTTCTTATCTTCTTGTAAATCCATTAATTTGACATCTACATTACTTTCTATCATATGAATACTATCATCATAGACACATACTAATCGATTTTTTTCTTGATATTTTAATCTCAAAATCAAGCTATTTTGTGGAGCTGTATAATTGAATACTGGCTCTGTATTTTTTTCTGTAGCTTCTTTTATGGAAATAATTTTTACATTAGATTGTATTACCGTTCCCGAAGTATTAATCTCTGCATATCCAAGATAATTATTGTCTTGTGAGATACGGGCATCTACTGCTGTTGTATTAGATAAATAGGATTTGAATAATTCATTTCCTTTGTCATCATATGTTACAATAACTGATTTATAACTAGTTCCACTAATAATAGTGGTAACATATCCGCTTCTATTTACAGTTACTTTGCTTAAATTTCCATCTACCTTTTTTTCCCATATAATATGAGTACCTGAAATCAAATAAAGCTTTTGGCTATCTTTTTCTCCAATAACTAAGTATCTTCCATTTACATCATAGACAGGATTATTAATTTCTATTTTAACTTCTTGCTCTTTTTTTCCACTAGAATTATACTGTTCTAAATTATTTTCTGCTAAAATACAAATATATCTTCCATATGGAATGATGTTAGTATTAGAATCATAGTCGATGTCAATAACTGCTACATTCTCGTTTGTAATATCTTTTCTTAGAATATGTTTATCCATAAAATTACGAAAATTTTTATTGGCAGCATAAAGTGCTGCAATGATAATGAAAGTTAAAATGAATATTGCAATAGCAATGATAATAATTAGCTTTTTTTTGTCTATTTTTTTCTTCTTATTCTCTTCTATTTTCTTATCTTGTGGTTGTTTAAATTCTACTACTTTTTTCATTGCTACCTCCTTTTTTCTTACTGTATTTATACCAGTTCTTTACTATTTTTTCAAGTACTACAAAAAATTTATTTCTGATGCTACTCCTCTAAGTTAGAATAACATATTCTTGAATGTTCCTATCTATTTACTTTATTTTTAATAAAAATATTATCTGTATTAGTCCTAATATACCAAACATTGGATAAAGCTTACTGACTAAATTAGAAAAACCAATATTAGCTACAAATGGAGCAGATACACAAATTGCTAGCAATATTTTTTGATAATATTGCTTCTCTCTTTTTATCACATCTCCTTTTAGAAATTGTCTTCTATTTACTTGATTTTTCAAAAAACCGTATCCTGCTGAGATAGCTGTTGTAAAGATAGCTGTAACCACTACTCCTATATAAAAATAGCAATACATTTCTCCAAAAACTTTTACTATTTCTATCATTGGCAACTCTAATTGATAGATATCTTCGTTTCCTCTTAGCAATAAACTAAATAAACTAACACCTAATAAGCTTAAAATAATAGTACATACTATGCCAGTTTGTTTTGCTTTTTTCTTAGAGGTAATGTATGGTTTCAACTCTACTAACATAGGTATTAACATAATACTATTATAGCTGGCATATAAAATGCTACTGAAAATCCATTGTCCAAAATTTGCATTATCTAATGAATTAGTTTGAAAATAGCAAGTTGTAAATGTTATGTTTTTCGTTCCCAAATAAAGGATAAATACTATTAAACATGGAATTAGAATACTATTTACTGCCATAATTCCTTTCATATCCTTTTGTAAAATGAAATAACAAAAAAATGCCATTACTATAGAACAAATCCAAATAGGAAAACCGAATTCTTGATGAAAAAGGGCACTCATTCCTGCAACCATAATATAAAAGGAGACTAATAAAAATAGTGAAATGATAATTGATATTGCTTGACTACCAATTTTGTTTTTACTGACTTTCTCTAACAATTTTTCATAAGTCGTTATATTTTTTCTTTCCAGTATATCAAATACTCGATAAATAATATAGCCAGAAAGAACACAAGACAAAATTATGCCTATGATTCCCCAGTTTCCATATCGATTAAAAAATAACCATATTTCTTGCCCAGAAGCAAAACCTGCACCTATGATTGTTCCTATCACTACAAAGATAACTTTTTTCATATAAAAACTCCCTCATATTATAAAATATGAGGGAGAACCATATTTAGAATTATTTTTTGCGTCTTCTTAATACCCATACCACAATTCCTATTACAACAATCAGAACTGGAATTGTAAAAATGACGGTTAATATAATTTTATTTTGTGCTTCTGTTACTTCATAATTAACTGCTTCAATATTTTTGCGTATGGTAATATTGTCTTCTCTTTCTGTTAAATATGAAACTGCATTTAGAATAACATCTTTATTATTTGAGAAGTCAAGTGCATAATATGCATATGTTTGGGTAATTGGTATTTGTAAGTTAGTTGCAAAAGCTGTGTTAGCAAATACAATCAATTTGGAAGAAGTATTCTCATCTATCTTCTTAGTAAGCATAGCCCCTATGGTATCTCCACTTGCACTTTCATCACTAGAGATTTTAGTTTGACTTGTATTTTGCAAATCTGTACGATAAAAAGCTTTATCGCTAACAGTTGCTAAAATTTCTGCTGTAACGTTTTTCTTTTCTAGTTCTTCTTCTGATGCTATGTTAAGTCTTCCTGAGTTAATGAAACATACATTTAAGTCCATTGTCATATTTTTTGTGATACTAGAATTATTGTTGATAGTTGCAATGACAAAGTTGGAAGCTCCTGATACCATTTTATTGCTATCTCCTTCTAGAATAACACCATTTGAATTGCTAACACCATATTCGTCTAATACTTTTTGGAAGTTTGTCAATTTTACATTTTCTAAATTTGGATCTAATAATAGTAAAATTTCTCCACCTTTTTTAATATAGTCGATGATTCTATCTCTTTCCATTTCTTTGATGTCTTCTTTTAGGGCTGTTATAACAAGGATCTTACAATCATCTGGTACCTTTCCTGCAGTGATTAGATTTAGTTGTTCTACTTCATTTGCTTCTTCTGTAAAAGCATTTTGTAAGTATTGAAAGTAAGCATCGGCATACATATTATGCCCTGTTAAAAAGCAGATTTTAGGTTTTACCTTTGTGGTAACATCTAAAATTGCATTTGTTACTTTTTCTTCTGTAATATCAATTTGTTGATAAGTTGAATAATCCATAGTTGCTAGTTCATATGATTGTAGCATTTTCTCTCTATCTTTTGTAGAAATCACTAGGAATTCATCTGTATCAGTTACTCCATATTCTGTTTTCCACTGTGTTTTCGATAGCAAATTTTCTACCTTTTCTACTTTAATATGTTCATTTAATCTTGCATATTGATTCACAATATCTTCTACAGAGCTGTACATATTATATAGTGAAATAGTAATATCTGTATCTAAGTTTCTCAACTTATCTTTTGTTTCTTGAGAAATGGAATAAAGTTTTTCTTTTGTTAAATCAAGGTCAGCAATGTTAGCCTTTTCTATGGCAAAATTAATTGCTAAGTAAGCGCAAACAATAATTGCAACAAGTACTAGTGTCAAAGTAACACTTCTAAGCCATTTATTTTTGATAATTTGTACAAATTTGTTATCCATGTTTTCTCCCTTCCTATTTTACTGATTTTCTTCTTTGCATAATGATAATGGTAATTAAGATAAATACCGCTGCAAATGATACAAGTCTTACTACTTCCTGCACTGATATCACACCTGCTGGAAATTTTTGATAGCTACTCATTAAATCAATTAGGGTGAATGACTCACCAAAGTTTGGTAAAAACCATGGCAATACTAAAAATACAATAGTAATAATAGCTGAAATGACTTGGTTTTCTGTAATACTAGAAGCAAACATTCCTAGTGAAATTGCTGCTACAGAAACTAATAAAAATCCTAACATCATTACTAGAACAGGTACAATATTTGGTGCTTGGAAAAAGCATAAAATTACATAGTACATAAGAGAAATGATAAGAGTAATAGCTATTAAAGCTACTGCTGCTAAAAATTTTCCAAACACAATCCCTGTAATACTTTTGGGAGATGTTAATAATAGTTGCTCAGTTCCATTTTTTCTTTCTTCTGCAAACATTCTCATTGTAATAATAGGAACTATAATTAAAAGTCCATATCTTGCGGTATTAAAATATAAATTTCCCAGGTCAATGTTTCTGCTTTGAATTGTTGTTAAATAGAAAAATAGACTAAATACCATTAAGAATAAACCAATTGCCACATATCCTATTGGAGATAAGAAATAGCTTTTTAGTTCTTTTTTAAATACTGCTAACATTATTTATCTCCTCCTTTTTTCTTATTTTCTTTTTTAGCTTTTGCCTTTTCTTCTTTTTCTTTCGCTTTATTTTCTTTCTTTTTAGCTTTTTCTGCCTCTTTATCTTTTGATACTTTTTTGTCTTTTGATACTTCTTTGTCTTTTACTACTTCACTACTAGTTGTATCAATCAATTTGATAAAGGCATCTTCTAAAGTAGATTCGCTTTTCTTTAATTCAAAGATAACAATTTCTTGTTTTGGTAATATTTCAAATAACTTCTTCCTCAAATCAACTTGGCCAGAAGAACTAATTGCATATTGTTTCGTTCCATCTTCATTATCTTTTATCAATTTCACTTCACTAATTTCTGTTACCGTTTCTTGTAGACGTTTCATATTTTCTTTTGGATCTTCTACTGTTACTAAAATTGTATTTTTTTCTTTTGTTTTATTTTCTAGATTTTCAGGAGTGTCTATTGCCACAATATTTCCACTATTAATAATTACTACTCTTTCACAAATTTGGCTTACCTCTGATAAGATATGGCTACTTAAGATAACAGTATGTTTTTTTCCTAATTCTTTGATGAGATTTCTAATTTCTGTAATTTGCTTTGGATCTAATCCAACTGTAGGTTCATCTAAAATAATAACATCTGGGTCACCAATCAAAGCTCCTGCCATACTGACTCTTTGTTTATATCCCCTTGATAAATTGCGAATTATTTTATTTTGAACATTTTCAAGTCCTACTTCACCAATAACTCTTTTTACCATTTCTTTTCTTTGTTTCGATTCTACACCTTTTAATTCTGCCATATAGCTCACAAACTCTTTAACTGTTAGTTCCGTATATAAAGGAGTTCCTTCTGGCATATAACCAATTTGCTTTTTAACTTTTTTCGGTTTCTTACTAATGTCAAAACCATTTACAATAATTTGCCCTTCTGTTGGTTCAATAAAGCCTGTAATCATATTCATAGTGGTACTTTTACCAGCACCATTTGGTCCTAAAAATCCTACAACTTCACCATCTTTTACTTCAAAACTAATGTGGTCAACAGCTGTAATATTAGGATACTTTTTTGTGACATTCTTAATCTCTATCACTCTTGATTCCTCCTCTTTCTGATTTCCGTATATGTTTACCGGCTTATCTTATCATTATATTTTTTGGTGTGCAATAGTTTTATTAAACTTTCACATAGAATTTACATACTTTGCGTTACTATTTTGCAAAGAACATAATTGCTGTGAATGATTTTCTGTTTTAAAACATATATATGAAATGCAAGGAGTATGTTTATGGAATTAATTTACCCTTTTCTAATTGCTTTTTCTATGGTATTTGTGAGTGAACTTGGCGACAAAACACAGTTATTAGTTTTGTCTTTTTCGAATAAGGGGCAAACTTTTAAAATCTTATTAGGTGTTGCAATTGGTTCATTTTTCAGTCATGGGCTTGCTATCTTATTTGGTAGTAGTATCCATTTGTTTGCAAGTAATAGTTTCCACTCTGCTATTCATTGGATTACTTACCTCTCCTTTTTGTTAATTGGCTTTGTTTCTTTATTACCTCAAAAGGATAGTGGTGATGATGGAAAAAAAGATGGTTTGATTTACAAAATATCGCATTTAAAATTAAATTATTGTTTCATTATTGCTTTATGTATTATGGTGGGAGAACTTGGTGATAAAACATTTTTGGCTTCTATTGGTTTAGGAGTACAATACCCTCACTCTAAAATTGCTTTAATTGTAGGAGCTATTTGCGCTATGGTGTCTTGTGATTTTATTGCAATTCTGTTTGGAAAATTTCTGAATAAACATATTTCTGAA
>CAJUSU010000030.1 GCA_910589185.1 uncultured Clostridia bacterium | reverse complement strand
TTTATGATTTTTTTCATATGTTGAAAGATTATACTAAATTGTTTTAAAAGATATATTAATTTCTTGAAATAAATGAGATATGCCAATAGAACTTGCTTTTTATAAAAAATATGATATGATAAAGGAGATTATGGATAAAACGGTAATAAATAGGAGGTAATATAATGGCAAATAACACTTCAAGTAATCAACAAGAACATAATGCTTCAAAAATAGATCAAGTTGAATTAGATAAACTATTCAATTTTGTTTGGCTTTCTATGTATAGAGCGAATGGAGCTAGAAAAGATAAAATAACTGAAGAAAATTATAGAAATTTACAAGCGAGAATTATAAAAAAGGCAGTTAAAAAGTTAGGAGAATATGAAGAAGCTAACTTATTAGCACAACTAAAACTAGTAGATATATTATATAAGGAAATCGTTGAAAATGATCTTCCTAGTATTGCGAAAGCGCAAGGAATTAGTCAGGAACAAGTTAAAGAATTATTATATCAAAAGATATTTGGTAGAGGAAAGAAAGTAGAGGAAACACAGCAAGGTACAGAGAAAAGTATGGAAGAATTATTAACATTGCATAATGAAGTAGAAACAAAAGAAGATGTAATTAACTTTGACAATTTATATGATAGTACATTAGTAGCAAGCTCTAAAGATGGGGAGAAAGATATTCAATATAAAGGTATTTCATGTCCACAAACGATAGAATATCATGATGAGAGTAGGAGAGTAACTATCACAGCATTGGGAAACATAGAATATCAAAATGCCTTTAGTTTAAGAAAGGATATTGGTAAATATTCTGTTATGATATACACTAAAAAAGGGAAAGAACCAACTGTAGACATATGTACTGTATTTGGTCGATTGGACTTTAGTCAAGCAGAGAATAATGAAGAATACAGAAGGATAGTTTTTAAAGAGCTAGTATCTCAAGAAAATATAAATAGACAAGGTAATGCAGGATATATTGGAGAAATTGTAGCAAAAGACGGAACAAAGCAAGAAGAACATGAAGTAATATATGATGCAGAAGATTACACAGCAGTGAAAGAATACACAAAACAAAATGAAAGAAAATTACAGGAAATACTAGATGAGGTTAGAGGAGAAAGCAAATGAGCAAAGTAATATGGAAGCCAGGAACGTTTATATATCCATTACCAGTCGTAATGGTTTCTTGTGGAGATATGGAAAAAAGTAACATTATTACAGTAGCATGGACAGGCATTATCAATACAGATAAGCCAATGTGCTATATCTCTGTAAGAAAAGAAAGATATTCACACGACATTATAAAAAAGACAAAAGAGTTTGTGATTAACTTAACCAATAAAGATTTAGTATATGCCACAGACTGGTGCGGAGTCAAAACAGGAGCAAAAGTAGATAAATTTAAAGAAATGAAGTTAACAAAGGAAAAAGCGAAGTTTGTCAAATGTCCATTAATCAAAGAAAGCCCTGTATCAATTGAATGTAGAGTAAAAGAGATAAGAGAATTAGGCAGTCATGATATGTTTATGGCAGAAATTTTGTCCATAGATGCAGATGAACGTTATATAGACGACAAAGGTGCTTTTGATATTACAAAATGTAATTTAATTACTTATGCAAATGGAAAGTATTTTGCGTTAGGAAAACAAGTAGGCAAATTTGGTTATTCAGTAGCAAAAAAGAATAAAAAGAGAAAATGATAAACATACTAAAGAAAAGTAAATATTAGATGTAAAAAGGCAATAGAAAGCAAAAGGGCTTAAGCATACTAGATAAAAAGGAGCGATAAATTAAAATGAAAAAGCAAATCAACGATTACATTTCTTGGATAGGAAAAACAGATTGGGAGTTAAAGAAATTTCATGGAGATGAGTTTACGACGACAAAGGGCTCGTCCTATAATGCGTATTTAATACAAGATGAAAAAACAGTTCTAATTGATACAGTTTGGTTACCATATGATAAAGAATTTGTTAACAATCTAAAACAAGAAATAGATATTCATAAAATAGATGCTATCATCATGCAACATGGAGAGATAGATCATAGTGGCTCTCTAGTAGAACTTATGAGAGAAATACCAGATACACCAATTTATTGTACAGCAAATGGAGTAAGGTCAATTAAGGGTCAATACCATCAAGATTGGAAATTTATTCCTGTCAAAACAGGAGATACCTTAAATATAGGAAAACATACTTTGAAATTTATAGAAGCACCAATGTTACATTGGCCTGATACTATGTTTACTTATATGGAAGGAGCAGATATACTATTTAGTAATGATGGATTTGGACAGCATCTAGCATCAGAATATTTATATGCAGATGAAGTAGATCAAGCTGTATTATGGGAACAAGCTCTTACTTATTATGCCAATATTTTAGCTCCATTTGGATTGCTAGTAAACAAGAAAATTCAAGAGATATTAGGAATGGATTTAAGGATTCAAATGATATGCCCAAGTCATGGGCTAATTTGGAGAAAAAATCCCCAGCAAATTGTACAAAAATATCTAGAATGGGCAAATAATTATCAAGAAAATCAAATTACAATATTGTATGACACCATGTGGAACAGTACTAGAAAGATGGCAGAAGCAATAGCAGAGGGAATAAAAGAAATAGATAAAGAAGTTATGGTTAAGATAATGAACACAGCCAAAGATGATAAAACAGAGGTCTTAACAGAAGTATTCAAATCAAAAATGATATTAGTAGGTTCTCCAACAGTCAATAATGGGTATTTACACTCTATTGCAGGTATTTTAGAAATGATAAAAGGAATGAAACTAAAAAACAAAAAAGCAGCAGCTTTTGGAAGTTACGGTTGGAGTGGAGAAGCTGTGGGACAAATGACAGAATTTCTAAAAAAAGCAGGATTTGAGATAATGAATGAAGGTATTAAGCAAATGTGGACACCAGATCAAGAGATGAAAAAGCAGTGTATAGAATTTGGAAAACAGATTTTAGGAGCTTCCTAAAATCTGTTTTTTAGTTTTAGCTATTTTTTGTAAAATAATCTTCAAATTCTTCTTTTGAAATAGGTTTTGAATAATAATATCCTTGAATAACATCACATTTTAAATTTCTAACATAATCTGCTTGCTCTTTTGTTTCAACACCTTCTACAATAGTCTTAACACTAAGCCTTTTCGCAAGATATACAATATAATTAATAATGTTTTTGTCACTTGCAAGGTCTGCTTTATCCACAAAGACTTTATCTATTTTAATAATGTCAATCGGCATGCTTTGTAACATACTAAGTGAAGAATAACCTGTACCAAAATCGTCAATGGAAACAACAAAGCCTTTTTCTTTAATAGTATTTAATACTTTAATAATATCTATCTTATCATCAACTGTAGCACTTTCTGTAATCTCTAAATCAATCTTGCTTCTATCGACTCCATATTTATTTGTAATTTTTTCATATTCATCAATAAAGTTTTCATATACAAAGTGTTCTTTAGAAACATTAATAGAAACAATTGGGACAGTACCATATTTTTCTTTCCATGTTGCTAAGTCCTTACAAACTTGTTCAAAAATATATAAGTCTAATTTAACGATAAATTTGTTTCTTTCAAATAGAGGAATAAATTTTCCAGGTGGAATCACTTGTCCATCTTTATGCCACCTAACTAACGCTTCAGCACCAACAGTTTTTTCGGTACTTGCAGCAGTTTTGGGTTGATATACAATCACAAATTCTTTATCCTTCAAAGCTTGCTCCATGCAAGATTCAATTTGTTGTTCTTCCACTAATTGATTTTCTAAGACTTCATCAAAGATATAATAATTGTCATGGTATAATCCTTTTATTTTAGAACGGGCCATATAAGCTTTATCTAAAGCTTTATGAATATCAGTATCTTTTGCAGTAATTTTATAAACTCCAATAGCCAAATTAACATGAATATCAGTATCATCTATTTTTAAGTTAGAAGCTTCATGGAATATTTTATTTAACAATGTTTCAATATTTTTCTCATAACTAAATACAGTAGCAAAAACATCATTTGAAATTCTACAAATAATATTATCATTAGGTAAGATACTGTCTAACTTTTCAGCAAGAGCTTTTAAGATTTTATTACAAAATTCATAACCATAAATATTATTTAAAGCTTTGAACTTATTAATATCAAGTGCAATAATATATTTATTTTTTATTTCTGTTTGCAAGAAACGAGCACCATTTTCTTTAAAATAAACTTCGTTTCCAAATTCTGTTACAGGGTCAATATAAGCAATTTTGTACAATTTTCTATTTTTCTTTTGAGAAGACAAATCAATAAATATACTAACTCCTAAAATAGCAAAAGTAATTCCAATACAAACTGCAACAGCAATTTGTATAAACTGAAGAAGTTCTTTAGCTATCGTGTCATCTGGTGCAATACTGATAACATACCAGTCATTTACATTTACTTTTTCATAGTGCATAAAATAAACACTTTTATTTAATCGAATATCAAAAGTTCCAACTTGTTTAGATTTGATACCTTGTTCCATTTCATTAATCTTAGCAATATTAGTTTCAGCTACCATATTATCTCTTAAGAGATTATAAAAATTGACATTATCTTCTGTAACAGTGTCAGAAGAATCTATCAAAATTATACCATCATTGTTTACTAAATAAGTGCTACCTTTGCCATGAAACAAACGTCTTAACAAAATCTCTCTATAATCATCAGTGTGAATAGTAGCAAAGATAATTAATTTTTCACCATTTAGCTCAAAAGCTTTTGCATATACATTTACGAGATAATCTGCTCCAGTAAGTACACTTGGCTGATTTTCAGCTAAATATACATTATCTTTTGATTTTTCAAAATAACTCTCAATATTAGCATAATTTTTAACAGTATGACCATCACTAGTAATTCCATTACCATTTTCATCTAAAATAACAAGTCTAGTGAAATGATAATCTGCTAGGTCAGGTCTATAACGTTTAAAGATATCTTCAGAAGTATCAAAGAAACCACTATTGATAGAAGAAACCATAGTATCGATAAATCTTTTTTGTTCTGTAATAGCAAGGTTTAATTGTGCTGCTGTTTGTTCACTTAATTCAGTAATATTATTATAAACATTTTCATAAGTTAAATCGGTTACATAATTAATACCAAAATAAGACAAAATCAACATTAAAAGAAATAAAGGAAGTATCCATTTGATATTTAATTTGTAACGTCCTGCATTAGTATAATATTTGTTTTTTACTTTTGTTTTTTTATTCTTGCTCATAATTCACATATAATCTATTATCTAAAGACAAGTAGATAATGAAATTATTTTCCTTTCTTCGAATATTAGTATCATAGATTTTTAAACACAAAAATCTATAGCATAAATATATAATAAAGAAGGAAAAAAAGCAATATATTTTGTTCGTTTTTTTGTAGTACCTTTCAAAACTGAAAAAACACATATTATTATGCTTTTTATATTAAATTTAATTGAAAATTATAACAATTAGAAACAACTTTCACCAGAAAGTTACGCTAAAACGGTTGACAGATAGTGAAAAAGGTGATAAAATAATCAAGCGTATGTGAATAACATACGCTTAAAAAAATGAATAAAATTGAAAAGCAAGAAGCTGGAGGTGTTTTAAATGGCTGCAAAAGGAGCAAGAGAACCAATTACATTAGAATGCACAGAGTGTAAAAGAAGAAATTATATGACAGAAAAGAATAAGAAAAACAATACTGACAGATTAGAAGTCGTAAAATATTGTAAATTCTGCAAAAAACGTACAACACACAAAGAAACAAAATAAACCTTTTAAGGGGGAAAATGAAATGCCTAAAGATGTAAATGATAAAAAAGAAAAGAAAGAAAACAAGCATTTTTTTAAAGATTTTAAGGCAGAATTAAAAAGAGTAATTTGGCCAACACCAAAGCAACTTGTCAATAATACTGTTGCAGTTATTACCATTGTATTAATTACAGCTGTTATTGTATTTGCGTTGGACTTTGTTTTTAAAACAGTAGATGATTATGGCATAAATAAATTAAAAGAGGTTGTAGGAACAAAGAATGAACAATCTAATACAACAACTTCAAATGAAGAAGCTAACAATACAACTAATAATATTACAAACGAAGCAGGAAATAACACTACTAATAATGAAACAAATAATACAACAAACACTACAAAAAATGAAAAAAGTAACACTACTAATACAACAAACACAAATGCAACGGCTAATAACACAAAAAATTAATAATTAGGAGGCTGTAAATTATGTCTCAAGAAAAAGAAAACATGCCAAGATGGTATGTTGTTCATACCTATTCAGGTTATGAGAATAAGGTTAAAACAGACTTAGAAAAGACAATAAAAAACAGAGAATTAGAAGAATTCTTTTTTGATATTATTGTTCCTATGGAAGAACAAATTGAGATTAAAGATGGACAAAGAAAGACAAATTTAAAGAAAGTTTTTCCTGGATATGTTTTAATTAAAATGATTGTAACAGAAAAAACATGGTATATTGTTAGAAATACAAGAGGTGTTACAGGGTTTGTTGGTTCAGGGACTGACCCAATTCCATTAACAGAGGAAGAAATTAGAAAAATGGGATTTGAACAAATGACAGTAAATGTAGATTATACCGTAAATGATTCTGTTAGAATTATGAATGGACCTTTTACAGATTATACAGGAACTGTAACAGAAATCAACAAAGAAAAACATAAAGTAAAAGTATTAGTATCCATGTTTGGAAGAGAAACACCAGTTGAGTTGGAGTTTTCTCAAGTCCAAAAAGTATAAATTAAGTTAGCCGTCGGAGAAGAAGCAACCTTACGGATAACTCATACAATCGAGTGAAACCAGATTGTAAGCATTAGTTAATAATCTAAATTTTTAGATTAATATACATATTATGAAACTTAGAAGGAGGTGCTAGAATAATGGCAGAAAAAGAAATCGGAAGTGTAGTAAAACTACAAATTCCAGCAGGAAAGGCAAGTCCAGCTCCACCAGTAGGACCAGCATTAGGTGCTGCAGGTGTTAACATTATGGATTTCGTAAAACAATTCAATGATAAAACTGCACAAATGGGAAACACAGTTATTCCAGTTGTTATTACAGTATATAAAGATAAATCATTCGAATTTATTACTAAAGAACCACCTATGGCAGTTTTAATTAAACAAGCTGCAAAAATAGAAAAAGGTTCAGGAAAACCTAATAGAGATAAAGTTGCTAAATTAAATAAAGCACAAGTAGAAGAAATTGCTAAAAAGAAAATGCCAGACTTAAATGCAGCATCATTAGAAGCTGCTATGAGCATGGTAGCAGGAACTGCAAGATCTATGGGTGTTGTAGTAGAAGACTAATTTTACTATAACTTAAGTAAAATGAATTGGGAGAAATAGTAAGGCTATTTCGCTATCACCAAAGGAGGTAAAAATGAAAAAAGGAAAGAGATATCAAGAAGCTGCAAAGCTAGTTGATAGTAAAAAAATGTATAGTGCAAAAGAAGCACTAGAAACAATTGAAAAAATGCCAAAAACAAAGTTTGATGAAACTGTTGAACTACATGTAAAATTAGGTGTTGATTCAAAACAAGCTGACCAACAAGTAAGAGGTACAACAGTACTTCCAAATGGTACAGGTAAAACACAAAGAGTATTAGTATTTGCCAAAGGACCAAAAGCAGAAGAAGCTACAAAAGCTGGAGCTGACTTTGTTGGAGCAGAAGAATTAATACCAAAAATTGAAAAAGAAAATTGGTTTGATTATGATGTAATCGTAGCAACACCAGACATGATGGGTGTTGTAGGAAGATTAGGTAAAGTGTTAGGACCAAAAGGATTAATGCCAAACCCTAAATCAGGAACAGTAACAATGGATGTTACAAAAGCAATCAATGAAATCAAATCAGGTAAAGTAGAATACAGATTAGACAAAAATAACATTGTTCACCTAGGTTTTGGTAAAGTTTCATTTGGTGCAGAAAAATTGCTAGAAAACTATGATACAGTAATGGGAGCGATTATTAAAGCAAAACCATCAGCTGCAAAAGGACAATATATTAAAAGTGTAGCAATTACTACTACAATGGGACCAAGTATGTATATTGATCAAAAATAAGGTAATATAGCCTAAGAAAGTAAGCAAAAAAGTAAGTCTTACCGAGGCAAAGAAAATGAACGGATATAAAATCCAATCAATCTTTGTTTCGTGTAAAGCAAAAATTGATTGGATTTTTAATTTGCTTTAAGTTACAATCATATTACAGAATTGCTAAAAAGCTTACGGAAAGGCAAATTCCTTATCAAAGATAAGAAAAGATATATTATAGGAGGTGAAAAAATGGCAAGCAATACCGTTTTAAAACAAAAAGAAGAAGAAGTAAATAAACTAGCTGAAAAACTAAAAGATGCAAAAGTAATTCTTTTAACAGATTACAGAGGAATTAATGTTGCAGATGTAACAAAATTAAGAACAGATTTAAGAGAAACAAACAGTGAATATAAAGTTATCAAAAACAACATTATCAAAAGAGCATTAAATGTAAATGGAGAAAATGGATTAGATGATTTATTAGAAGGTCCAACAGCAATTATTATTGGAACAGAAGATTACTTAGAACCATCAAAAGTTATCTACAATTTCTCAAAGAAAAATGATTTCTATAAAATTAAAGGTGGAATCATTGAAGGAAAGGTAATGACAGCTGAAGAAATTATTACTTTAGCAAAATTACCATCAAGACAAGAACTTCTTGCAAAATTGGCTGGTGCTTTACTTGGAAATATTACCAAGTTGGCAGTTGCATTAGATGCAGTTAAAGTTCAAAAAGAAAATTAAGTCAGCTGTATGAAGCGAAGCAAGTTACAGATGATTTATGCAATCGAGTGTATGCGAGATTGTAAACATTATTATTAAAAAATAAGAAGGAGGTCATTTTAAAATGGCAAAAATTGATGAATTATTAGAGACTATCGACACTTTAACAGTTGTTGAATTAGCTGAATTAGTAAAAGGAATTGAAGAAAAATATGGAGTATCTGCAGCAGCAGTTGCTGCACCAGTAGCAGGTGGAGCAGCAGCAGGAGCAGCTGAAGAAAAATCAGAATTTAATGTAGTATTAAAAGATGCTGGAGCAAACAAAATCCAAGTAATCAAAGTAGTTAGAGATGCTACAGGATTAGGATTAAAAGAAGCTAAAGATTTAGTGGATGGAGCACCAAAAGCAGTTAAAGAAGGCGTTAAGAAAGAAGAAGCTGAAGAATTAAAAGCTAAATTTGAAGAAGCAGGAGCTACTATTGAATTACAATAATTTAAGATTGTAGTTTATAATGAATGAAAAAACACATTTAATATTAGTCTAGATTAATATTAAATGTGTTTTTGTTTGAGTTCAGAAAGTATATCAGTAAAGAATAACTTAATATAATATGAAAATTGAATCATAGATTAAAAGTATACATAAGATTTGACAACTTTGGAAAAATATAGTATAATATATTATACAGGGATAATGTGCCCTTTTATATATATAAATTCTGGAGCGTGATTGAGCTCTAATTTTAAGGAGGAAAACAGCATGAAAGAAAATCGGAAAAAGATAGCTATCGTGGCTATCGCAGCTCTTGTGGTGCTGGCACTCATAGTGGCCGGCTTGCGGGGATGCTCGCAGCAGGAGCAGCAGGGTCCTGACAACAGCGTGAGCGTTGAGAAGGAAAACAACACTCCTGGACCGGACATTGACAATGGCGATAATTCGTCAACAGGAGGCGGCGACAAAAGTACGACAACTCCGGCCCCGGATGCTTCGGAAGATGCATCCAAAACGACAACGGACACGAAAAAGGATGACACAAAGACTGACAGTTCAGGAAAGAAACCTGATGAAACAGGCACAAAGCCTGGTGGAGCAGGAACAAAACCTGGACAAGATGCGGAAACTACACCCAAGCCCTCGGGAAAGACAGATCCTGTACAAGGCACTGACTATACTGTTCCTAATGGGCTAAAAGGAACCGCGGGTAATAAGTTGTCCACTGTGTCGTTAGGTAATAGTCACCTGGTTTGGAGCAATCCAAACGAAATTCTGTCGGCAAGCAAAAGGCTGTACAAAGCCAAGTTTGTTGGAACCAGTACCAAAAACGAAAAGATTGTTTGGGTGGCAGTAACTGTTACCAAAACCAATCCGGTAGAAGGTACTGATTACACAATCCCGACAGGATTGAAGGGAACCTCGGGGAACAAGCTGTCAAGCGTGTCGTTGGGTAACAGTCACTTGGTTTGGAGCAATCCAAACGAAACTTTGACAACTGGCAAAACTCAGTACGAGGCTCGGTTCGTTGAGACCGACACCAAAAATGGAATCACTGTAAAGGTAAAAGTTACCGTACAGAAGGACTCTGGAAATGGCGGCGGAAGCGATGCAACGAAAACAGATCCTGTAGAAGGCACTGACTATACCATTCCAACTGGACTGAAAGGAACGGCAGGCAACAAGTTGTCCACTGTATCCTTAGGCAATAGCCATCTGGTTTGGAGCAATCCAAACGGAGTTCTGTTGGCTGGTAAGACACAGTACGAAGCCAAGTTTGTTGGAACCAGTACCAAAAACGAAAAGGTTGTCTTGGTAACAGTAACTGTGACCAAAGCTAATCCCGTGGAAGGTACTGATTACACCATACCGACAGGACTGAAGGGAACCTCGGGAAACAAGCTGTCCAGTGTGTCGCTGGGAAATAGTCACTTAGTTTGGAGCAATCCAAACGAAACGCTGACGACTGGCAAAACACAGTACGAGGCTCGGTTTGTTGAAACCGATACCAAGAATGGAATCACTGTAATGGTAAAAGTTACCGTACAGAAAGATTCTGGAAATGGAGGAGATACTGGAGATCCCGACAAACCGGGAACAGATCCTGATAAGCCGGGAACTGATCCTGACAAACCGGGAACTGATCCTGACAAACCGGGAACAGATCCTGATAAGCCGGGAACAGATCCTGATAAGCCGGCAACAGATCCGGATAAACCGGCAACAGACCCGGATAAGCCGGCAACGAATCCGGATATACCAGCAGCCAACCCTGACGCACCAGCAACGAATCCGGATACGCCAGTAACCAATCCAGATACACCAGTAGCGAACCCGGACACACCGGCAACGAATCCGGATACACCAGCAGCGAATCCTGACGCACCAGCAACGAATCCAGATACGCCAGTAACCAATCCGGATACACCAGCAGCGAACCCTGACACACCAGCAACGAATCCGGATAAACCGGCAACCAATCCTGATACGCCGACAATGGTTCCAAGTGCGCCGTCAACGAATTTTGACACGCCAGTAACGGTTCCAAGCATGCCCACAACAATTCCGAGTGAACCGGTAACGGTTCCAAACACGCCAGTAACAAGCTTGGATATACCTGAAATGGGAGCCAATGAACCGAAGGAAGAACAGGAGACGGAAAAAGTTGAAGAACAGGAGGCTGAAGAAGCAAAATAAAAAACGATTTTAGCGGAAAAAGTAACCCAGAGATAACATTGTTATCTCTGGGTTCTTCCTATTTCCGTAAGAAAAATGAAAAATTTGCACATAATTTCTTTACATAACTTGAAATTTTGGAAAAAATGGTGTATAATGGTAATTGTTAGATTAATGAAAAAATGGGAGGGTACACAATGAAACCAACTAAAAATATGAACAAAATGTGGATCATTATGATTATAATAATGAGTATATTAATGATGATGCCACTAAATGTAGCCGGAGCAAGCCAAAACGCACCGACTATTAGTTTTGAAAAAAGGGGAGGTGAAGTTTTAAAACAATCAGATACGTTTAAAAATGATCTTAACCCAAATGGATATGGAGTTGTTCCCATTACAGTACAAGCTACTACGGGAAGTAATATTGCAACTATTTTCCATGTGTGGGATTATCTTCTTGATAATACACAACCAATTTTAGCAACTAGATGGCCAGTAAATAAGCCTACACGTAACTTTGACATACAAGTGCCACAGACACCAGGACTTCATGTTTTACAAGTACAAGTAGTTGATGATCAAGGAAGATATACAGACTGGGTTTCAGTTCCATATTATGTTGTAGATAAATTAAGTGGAAAGACAGATGAAGAAAAAGGTAAACCAACAATAGACACTACTTCATTACCACAAAACTTATCAACTTTAGAATTGAATTCAAAAGTTACAGTAAAGGCAAATGATCCAGAGGCAGGAATTTACTATATTGCTTATGCTTGGAGGAAGACAGGAACAGGAGAACCTGCAGGTATTGATTATACTAAAATTTATCAACATGATAGTATTCAAGTTGAAGTAAATCCACCAGCAGCAACTGAAAAGGACAAAACTGGTTCATGGACATTATATGTGTTTGCAGGAAACTCTACACCTACTGCAGTTGAAAATTCATATGTAATGAGTAATGCCTATGTTTTTAATTATGAACTTGTAAAGAGTGAAACTGTAAAAGAATTAAATACAATTAAGAATGAAGCCAAAGAAGGGTTAAATAGCGAAGATTATACTTCACAATCTTGGGCTAATCTTAATGCGGCCATTAATAATTTACCAGAAAGAACTCAAACACAAATAGAAGCTAAAATAACAGCTATTAAAAATGCAAAAACAAATTTAGTAAACATTTCAGAATTAAGAACAGTTATTGAAAATGCGCAAAAAGCAAATTATAATGAAAATGACTATTCAAAAGATAGTTGGGCTTTTTATCAAACAACATTAAGTGTAGCAAATAGTGTTTTAAATAATATAAATGCAACACAAACACAAGTAAATGGAGCAAAATTAGGTTTAGAAGAAGCAATCAATGGATTGACTACTGA
>CAJUSU010000029.1 GCA_910589185.1 uncultured Clostridia bacterium | reverse complement strand
ATTCACTATTTGGCATATAAGTTCTGATAGTGCCTTTTTGTGGTGCATTTTTTATCTGTATATTACTAATTTTAACACTTTTGATTAATTCGTTTTCTTTCACACCTGCTGCATTTTGATCTATATAAAAATATACATCATTATTTTGATAAATATCAAAATTCCATTTCTCTTTACTTTTTTCTGTTGTTTCAACACCTTCAACAGTTCCAATAATGACTATTTTTGAAAGTTGATAAGGCATATTGGTTTCACCCTCAACTTCATATTTTATCATCATAATAACAACAAAAAGAAGTAATAAAGCTAAAATAGTTATAGCCACTATGAGTTTAATGGTTTCCTTTCTTTTCTCAGTTATCACTTTTTCCTCCTTGAACTTTTATTCTTTTGTACAATAGTTGGCGGAGCAGGTGGGATTCGAACCCACGTGGCACCTAAAAAGCACCCAATTGATTTCGAATCAACCTCGTTATGACCGCTTCGATACTGCTCCTTTTATTTCTTTTTTTGGCGTAATTCTTTAAAAAATTGTTTTAATAATTGTTCACATTCTTGCCCCAAAATTCCAGTTTCTATTTCTATTTTATGGTTAAATGGATAATCTTGCAATAGATTTAAGACTGAACCACATGCACCTGTTTTTGGATCCATTGTACCAATATATAATTTTCTGATTCTAGACTGTATTAATGCTCCTGCACACATACTACATGGCTCTAAGGTCACATACATGTCGCAATCTGTTAGTCTCCATGAATTCAATTTTTTACTTGCCTTTTGGATTGCCAAAATTTCTGCATGTTTCGTAGTATCTAGCTTGTACTCTTTTTCATTATATGCTCTCGCTATAATTTTATGATCTTTTACAATAATTGCTCCTACAGGAATCTCCTCTTTGCTATATGCTTTTTCTGCTTGTTTTAGAGCTTCTTTCATGTATTTTTCAGTTTCTAGCATAATTCCTACTTTCTTATTTCAATTGGTGTGCCTAGCGGGAATTGAACCTGCGACCTCTCGCTTAGGAGGCGAGCGCTCTATCCAACTGAGCTATAGACACATTTATAATTGCCTTATAAAAGGCAATATAAATTATACGATATTTTTCTATTTTGTGCAAGTCTTCCTATTAGTACTTTTCCTAAACTACTGCCGCACTTACTAAACTATCATAATATGACTGATAAAGTTTCGCATAGTATCCGCCTTTTTGTACTAACTCTTGATGATTTCCTTGTTCAATAATTTCTCCATTTTGTAATACAATAATTTGATCTACATTAATAATAGTTGACAATCTATGTGCGATAAATATAGATGTTTTAGTAGAAGATAATATATCAATTGACTTTTGTATTAGCTTTTCTGTCTGTGTATCTATATTAGCAGTTGCTTCGTCTAAAATGAAAATATCTGGCTCATGTGCAAAAACTCTGGCAAAAGCTAATAATTGCTTTTCTCCTGCTGAATAAGAAGAGCCTTGCTCTTTTGCTATTTCATCTAATCTATTTGGCATAGCATTTATCATACTATCAGCTGATGCTAATTCGATTGCTTCTTCAATCTTTTCATCTGAAATCATATGGTTTAAAGATATATTTTCGCGAATACTTCTAGCAAATACAAAAGGATCTTGCAAAATCATACCAATATGTTGTCTTAAGTCACGGATATTCATTTCTTTAATATTAACATCATCTATTAATATCTCACCTTTTTGAATTTCATAAAAGCGATTAATTAAGTTTGTAATGGTAGTCTTTCCTGAACCTGTTTTTCCAACAAATGCTACACTTTGACCTGCTGGAATAGTAAAACTCACATTTTTTAGTACCCAATTTTCATTATCATAAGAAAACCATACATTTCTAAATTCAATTTTGCCCTGTATTCTTTCTAATGTTTTCCCTTCTTCTAAATTCTCTAAATATTGTTTCTGTTCTAATATTTCATATACTTTATTAATAGATACCAAAGCTTCTTGTACAGTTTCTACATTTTCTACAATACGATTGATAGGGTCAAAAATTTGTCTTAAATAGGTAATAAACATGTAAATAATTCCTACTTGCATCTCTATTCCAAAAATATGATAAGTACATGCCCATACAATTAAACAAATTCCAACATTCTCTAGTATAGTCATAAGAGCTGGTAATATGTTATTATTAACTGCATTTGGTAAAATAGACCTAAATAAACTTTGCGTAAGTTTGTTATTTTCCTCTTGTTTTTCTCTTTGGATATTAAATATCTTAATTAGTTTTACCCCATATATGGATTCTGCTAAAAAAGAATTTAATTTTGTTCTAATTGTTTTGGTTCTCTCTTGAAACTTATTGGCAAGCTTCGTAGAAATAAAAGAGAAAATAATAATAAATGGTACAATAGCAAGTGCAATGAATGTTAGTTTGCTACTAATAGATAACATTACTACAATAAATGCAATAATTAAAAGAATATCTTTTATAATGGTAGCAATTACATCTTTAAACATAGTAGCAATATCTTCTACATCATTCGTAATACGCACAAATAGTTTACCTGCAGGGGTTTGGTCATGAAAAGGAATATTCGCATGTTGGATATAATGGTATAGCTTATTTCTTAATTTATAAATAGCATCTTCTCCTATCATGTTAATTGCAGTTGTAGCAACAAAATCAATAATATTCCCTATGATTACAATTCCTATGTAGACAGCTCCTATTGTTCCTATTGTTATCATTCCCTTTTCATAAATGCCTTGGCTTAAATAATCATCTATTACAATTTTTACTAAATAGGGTTTAATAATTTCTGCAATTCCTACTAATAAAGATAAAAAGCTAACAACTAGTATGGATTTTGTATATGGCTTTACTAACTTCCATGCCCTTTGCATTGTTTTACTTTTCATTGGTATATTTTCTCCTTTTTATTCATTATTTTGACTAATTTGTTGTTTATAAAATGTATAGTAATTTTCTTCTTGTTCTACTAATTGCTGATGTGTTCCTCTTTCTGCAATTTTTCCATTTTCTAAAACAATAATTTCATCTGCATCTTTAATATCAGAAATTCTACTAGAAATAATGATACAAGTTTTATTTTGCGTCATTTTTTTAATATTTTCTAATAACTTTCCTTCCGTCTTATTGTCTAATGCTGAAAAAGTATCATCAAAAATAACAATGTCAGAAGAGTTTAAGAACGCTCTAGATACTGCAATTCTTTGTTTTTGCCCGCCCGATAAGTCAACTCCTCTTTCTCCAATCATGGTATAAATTCCATCACTCATTTCTTGAATTTCGTCATAAATCATAGCTTCTTTTGTACTTTTCATAATTTCTTTTTCTGAATATCCTTGCTTAAATAAACTAATATTTTTTTCAATTGTATTAGAAAACAAGAAATTGTCTTGTGTAATATAACAAATATTTTTTCTAATGACTTCTATTGGAATCTTGTTAATGTCTTTATCACCTATATAAATCATATTGTCTTGAACAGTATATAAACGAAGTAGCAAATTAACAAGTGTTGTTTTTCCACTTCCTACTGTTCCTATAATTCCTAAAGTGTTTCCTTGTGGAATGGTAATATTAATATCTTCTAACACTTCATCAAAGTGACTTGGATAATGAAAACTTAAATGAGAAATCTTGATATCTCCTTTTAAGTCCATTTCTTCTTTTGGCTCTAATGGTAAGTACTTTTCTTTTTCTAAAGATAAAAATTTATCTAATCTTTGATAAGAGATTTGACCTCTTTTAAACCTTGAAATTGTGGATGGAAGCCATGATACTGGTCCTACAAATAGTGCAATATAGCCATTAAATGCAACAAAATCTCCTATAGTAATTGTATTTTCCAATACTAATTTTGAACCAAATAAAATGGCAATAGCATAACATAGCCCAAAGCATACATTAATGCAAGTAGTTAATAGAGTAGAATGTACATCTACAGAATCATTCGCTGTTTTTAATTTTTTATTTTTTCTAATAAATTCCTTTAACTGATTTCCTTCTTGAGAATAAGCTTTTATCGTTCTAATGGCATCTGTACTTTCTTGTACATATTCTGAAAGTTCTGTATAGTATTCTTGTGAAACTTTGAAACTTGCCTCTACATATTTTTTGATTTTAACAATTAAATAAGAAGTAATAATAATAGGAAGCATAGTAACTGCAGTTAAGCCTAAATTTACTCCTTGTGCCATAGTAACAGCCCCTATTAAAAAAGTGGCTATAATTCTAGTTCCATAAGATTCTAATCGATAAAATGCAGCTCTTAGCTCTGATATATCTTTTGTAAAATGTGACATGATTTCGCCATTTTTTACTTCTTGAATTTCATTCATCTTCATTTTCAAAAATTGCTTAAAAAGTTCATTTTTTGTTTCTTTTTCTAAAGATCTTGAATTATATGTTACTAAAAAACGCCATGGAAATCTTACTAATAGTAATCCTATACTAACAAATAATAGATAAATAATATTTTGAATAATAGCTGATTGATTTGCTGATATATTATAAAGTAAATCAATTAAATTTCCTATGATTTTAGCGGGGTATGTAGCAAAATAAATATTTAAGAAAATAAATACAGTTTGTATAATAAGATATATGTAGTGCTTCTTTAAAAAGCGAATAATAATATTTTTCATATTTGATTATTTCTCCTTTGTATTTTCGACATTATCTTAACATAAGTAAAATTTTATTGCAAGGCTACTCTTGACTTAATATGATATAATTTGATAAGAATTTTACAAAAAGGAGTATAGCATGCAACGAATTTTAAGTTATTTAAGAAAAACCGTTGAAACCTATCATTTAATTGAAGAAGGAGATAAAATTGCAGTTGGACTTTCTGGTGGCAAAGATTCTTTTGCCTTATTAATGAGTTTAAAAGCTTTGCAGAGATTTTATCCTGCTCACTTCGAATTAATTGCTATTAGTATAGACCCTGGTTTTGAGTTTTTTAATCAAGAGTTTTTAAAAAGGAAATGTGAAGAAATCGGTGTTCCTCTTGTCATAGAACAATCTCATATTAAAGAAATTGTTTTTGACATCAGACAAGAGAAAAATCCTTGTTCTTTGTGTGCTAATTTACGCAGAGGAATTTTAAATTCTATTGCAATTAGAGAAGGCTGTAATAAAATTGCTTTAGGTCACAACCAAGATGACGCTTTAGAAACTTTTTTATTGAACTTTTTATATGCGGGGAATTTATCTACTTTTGCTCCTACTAGTTATATGGATCGTTCTAAAATAACTTTGATTAGACCTTTAATAGATACTCCTGAAAAGGAAATCAAGAAATTTATAAAGCGTAACCAAGTTGAAGTTATGCCTAAGGTTTGCCCTATGGATGGTGTTTCGAAACGTGAAGATGCTAAAAATATGATATTAGAATGGGAGAAAAAAATACCAACCATACGCGCTAGTATGGTTGGTGCTATTAAAAGAGCTCATATTAATGGGTGGAAAGAATAAAAAGAACCAGATGAAGTAAACTTCATTTGGTCTCTTTCATTTTTATATACTATTTTATGTCAATATTTCTATTTTTTCTTCTCCACTGTTTTATTGCAAAGCAAATCGTTTTCCTCTCAAGTATAACTAGAAACAGCTTAGAAGTGCCTTTTCACTCATTTAAAACGCATTGTTTTTTCGATCCAGACCTAGATGCTAAAGCCAGGCGCAACGCCATAAGTGTTGCTCGCGTCGGTAGCATAGTCAGTGCTGCCGTTGCTGTAGACATAGCAGAAGCCGTTGCTGCTGTTGTAATAAGGTGAACGAAGCCACCAGTAGTTCGTACTGCCTGACTCGGTTGGTTTCTTTACGAGCCCTGCGTTTGCCGCATTCCACGTCGGATTCATGCTCTTGTAGTATTGATACTGTGGCCCTTCGCTTGTGATTGCATACCCGTATGCTCCTGCTTGATATCCACTATTTACTATTTCACTTGATGCTAACAACCATAAGTAATCATTACTTGTTGCTACACTACTTGCATTATTATATGTTCCAATGTACTTTTTCTTTACCTGTTTTATATATGCTTTATTACTTAATTTTTCCTTTCCGTCTGTTCCATTCAAGAATGTTCTCATTGCTGTTGATGCCCAACCTCCGCTATTTGTATTACTACTGTTCATCTGTTTCCACGTTGAGCCTGTCATGAATTCTACAAAATCGAATGTGATACTTGCTTTACTATGATTTCCTCCATATACTCCACTGTCTACTAAATCATCGTGTTTGAATCCTAGTACTCTTACTCTCTTTGCTTCTCCATTATAGTCTACTTCAAAAATATCTCCTGGTTTGATTATATATCTTTTTCCGTCTACTACCACTTTTACTTCTTCTGTTTCACTTGTAATAGTATCGTCTTTTGCTATTTCTTTGGCAATCTTTTCAATTGTTGCCCAATCTGATTTTATATTTTCTATTGGTTCGTCTGTTGGATTACTTCCTCCTCCATTTCCTGTTCCATTTATATATTCGTTTACCATATTATCTATGGAATTCATATATTCTTGTTCATTTTTTACGGCATCTGCTGTTTTGTTCTTTGCGTCTTGTGCTTTCTTAAAAATGCTATTATCTCCCATGGTATACATAAGAGTTACACCTGCCAAAATGAGCAATACCACTATGGTTACTACCAATGCTACGAGTGTAATTCCGCTTATCTTCTACATTTTGTTTCATTTTTATCTTTTCCTCCTTTTTCTTTAGTATCTACTTCATTTTTAATTTTTATACGCTATAGGTATATTTTATTTTGCATTTTATCTATAACATTTTGTTTTATTCTATCAATATGTGACATAAAAAGTCAATATCTTTTTTGAAAAGTTAATCTTTAAATTTAATTACACCTTCAAATCCTTATTTTAGACTTCTTTTATAAAAAGAGAGGGGCGAAGCTTGGTTTACAAGCTCCGCCCCTCTTGATTACTGGCAGGGTTCCATGTAGGCATAGCCGGGTTCCATCGAGTGGTACACAAACACCTCTCGACCTTTCCAGTCGTCGCTCCACCAAAACGTTTCAAATTGCTGGGGAGCCTTGTTGCCATACGACCTGCTGGTGACAACTGTGGGCGCTTTGGTCCAGAAGAAGGAAAACTCCTGGTCCGTTCTTTGAAGCCGAACCGTAACCTCCATTCTTAAAATGCTAGCCATAGGCCGCTCCTTTTGAATACTGATTACTGTTGCTTTCTCCGGTTGATAATACCACATACTTGTCATCCTCCTTAAAATTTTACCAAAATTTCAAATGGTACTCTTGCATATAGCAATCTCTTATATATTAACATAATTCTTCTCTTTTTGCAAATTTATAAAAAAAAGAATTTCCACTCTCTGTACCAGCTGATATTATCTCCTCTATTCCTTGCATACTCTAAAGCATGCTTTGTAACCATTTTCATCTTTTCTTCTGTTTCTTTATTTTTGCATTTAATTTTATCCATATTAGTATGAATGTAATCTTTTTCTAAAATATATTTAACACTAATATCAAAATTCAAATCAAATAAAAATGCCATGTATGAAATCCAATAATCCATTGGTGTAACCCTATCTGTGTTAATAATACTCTGACTTTTCATAAAATCCTGATATACTTTTTCTGTAATCGTGCTATTTTCAATTTGTTCTATATCCCATAAATATAAAATTTCTTCTAGTTTATCTTCCTCTTTTACTCTAAAATTATCTAATTTATCAGCATCTCTTATGATTTGGCTATGTAACAATTCTTTTTCATTTAGCCCACTTTCTATTTTCAATTTGTTATGGTTACGAATTGATTTTTTTATCATTTCATCATATTGAGCTTCTTGAATAAAATTTCTAATAAGATTCTCTTTAAATAAAATTTGAACTCCTAATTCTGCATGGTCTATTGTATAGGCATCACGAAAGTCATCAAATCTTTTTGCTTGTTCAAATCTACCAATATCATGTAATAGTCCAATTAATTGTGCTAATTCTATATCTTCTTGACTTAATTTTAGATTTTCAGCAATATGTTTAGCACATTCTACTACTTTATAAGTATGTATTATTTTTCTATTGATTTTATCGTCTGCCAAGTCAAATTGTGATATATAATGTTTAAAAGCACTTTTCGCTTTATTTAAGTCTATCATTTTTTATCCTTTCTTATTTATCAACTAATCCGTCACATTGTTGTGACGGATTAAAATAACTATTTTGTAAATTCTTTCATTGCAGTTTCTAGTTCTTCTAACTTTTTATCTGCATCTTCTATACTAGTTCCTTTTACTCCCATATAGAACTTAATTTTAGGCTCTGTTCCAGATGGACGTACACAACACCAACTATCATTTGTTAAATCAAAATATAATACATTTGATTTTGGTAAATTTGTATTTGTGTCTTCTCCTGTTTCGTTATTGTGAATATTTTGTACTTGATAATCTCCAAAGGAAATAACTTTTTCTCCTGCAATTTCTGTAGCTGGTTGATTTCTCATATTCTCCATCATTTGTTTAATTTGAACTGCACCTTCAGAACCTTTTAAAGTAATAGAGAATTGTTTTTCCTTATAGTAGCCATATTTTTCATACATAGCAAGCATAGCATCCCATAATGTCATTCCTTTTTGTTTGTAGTAACATGCTGCCTCGCACAATGTCATAACAGCTACAATACCGTCTTTGTCTCTTGCATGTGTTCCAATAATACAACCATAGCTTTCTTCATAAGAATATAAACATTCATATTCATTGTTATTTTCTTCAAATCCACGAATAATTTTGGCAATATTTTTAAATCCAGTTAAAGTTGAGAATAATTTAACGTTATAAGCTTTGGCAATAGCATCTGTTAAATTAGAAGATACGATTGTCTTAATCACTGCACCATTACTTGGCAATGTTCCATTTGCTTGTTTTTGAGATAAAATGTATTCTGCAATTAAGTTTCCTGTCATATTACCATTAAATTGCACATATTCCCCTGTTTCTTGATTTTTAGCGTATACACCTAATCTGTCTGCATCTGGGTCATTAGCTAAAACAATATCTGCATCTTTTTCCTTTGCTAACTCTAGAGCTAGTTTGAAAGCCTTTGGATCCTCTGGATTTGGATAATCTACGGTTGGGAAATTTCCATTTGGTTGCTCTTGCTCTTTTACTACATAAACATTTTCAAATCCTAATTCCTTTAAAATAGTTTGTACTGGAATATTTCCTGTTCCGTGAAGTGGTGTATAAACAATCTTAATATCTTTTTGTGTTTCATCAATTGCTTTTTGGTTTACTACTAATTTTTTTAATTCTTCTATATATCTTTTATCAATCTCTTCTCCAATGGTATGATATAATCCTTCGCTTTTTGCTTTTTCTTCTTCCATAGTTTTAATGGTAGATAAATCTGTTACAGCATTTACTTCTGCAATAATTTCTTTGTCTGTTGGTTCTACAATTTGTGCGCCATCTTCCCAATATACTTTGTATCCACTATATTCTGGTGGATTATGGCTTGCAGTTACTACTATTCCTGCAATGCATCCTAATTCTCTAACTGCGAAAGATAATTCTGGCGTTGGTCTTAAGGTATCAAAACGATACGTCTTAATTCCATTTGCATTTAAGCAAAGTGCTGCCTCTTTACTAAATTCTTGTGACATTCTTCTAGAGTCATAGGCAATTGCTACTCCTCTTTCTTGTCCGCCTTTTTTTATAATGTAATTTGCTAAACCTTGTGTTGCTTTTGTTACGGTATAGGTATTCATTCGATTCGTTCCTATTCCAATCACACCTCTTAGCCCTGCTGTTCCAAACTCTAAATCTTTGTAAAATCTATCTTCTATTTCTTTCTCATTACCTGAAATAGATTTTAATTCTTGCTTGTCTGCTTCAGAAATAGCAGGATCATTTAACCATTGTTCATATTTGATTTTATATTCTTCCATCTATGTCTTCTTCGTACCAATTCGATACGAATTTCTCCTTTCTCTAATTTATATGATAAAACGCTTTGTATAATGCTCTTGCTGTCTCTGGGCTATCTACACCCTCTGCATTTTTTACTGGTGCAAATTCTTCTTCTCTTTTTACTCTTAAAATGCTCATGTTATCCACTGTTGAGAAAGCATCAAACAAGAAAGCTTCAAATTTATAAGCATTTGGCTCTGTTGGCTCAACTACTTCTCCCTTATCATTTAAATAACTTGCCTTTTTGAAAGCAACATGATATGGTAATTTGTTTTGGCTAATTTGCTCTAATGCTGATAAATGGAACTGATTACATAGTATGTGAGATTCTCCATAAAGAAGTTCTCCTTTGTCGTCAGTGCTTTCAGCTAATTCGTCTGATATTTCAGTATATTCAATGACGTTTGGTCTATTATCTTTTTTGCAAAAAACACCTACTCTTTCATGTGGGTTTGCCTTTACCACACTCTTTCCTGCCATTAAGGTTCCTTGACTAATTGCTAACCCTGTCAATACTGGATCCACCATTTTAGCTAATACATTATCTACCCCGCCAATATATACCCATTCAATTCCTTTTTCTTTCATATCATAAAGCACACCATTTTTTCTCATAGCTTCAAAAATTCCACCATGACCATCTGCAGCTTGTTTTATCATTCCGTCCTCATCTAACAAAACTTTTCCTTCTATGTCTATCATTGGAAGTTTACCTTGGATAAAGAAGCTAATTGCTTCTTTTGGATAACCAAAATAGTTATGGTCTTTGAAAAACTGGATAGTATCTTCATTATTTGCATCACTTGTCATGAAATACCATGGAATGGTAACATTGTATTTTTCACAAGCTTCTTTCATAGTATCACATAAAATTTCAAAAATAGATTTATGAGAATCCAAACCCAAATCATAGGTTCCTTTTGGACCATTATGTCCAAGTCTTGTACCTTGTCCTCCTGCCATTGTAACAACTGCAAGTTTTCCAGATTGAATTGCATTTTCTCCTAAAAAAGTATATTTCTCTAGTTCTTCTGCTGATAGCTCTGATTTTGTTACATGCGCAATCGGCTCTAACTTCACATTATGAAAGTCTGCCTTTGTTTTGGTAGTTTCATATAGTTCTTGCATTTGTTTAAAATTTGTTGTTAATATCTCATCTAACAGCTTACTTTGTTCTTCTTTTGATAGGGAATTAAAAGAATTTAATAGATGTTCTTGTCCATACTTTTGAAGCATTTGCTTTGCAGCTAATAATTTTTCTTCCATAAAATTACCTTCCTTTTCTTAAAAATAGTCTGTCCCTATTGTAACTGTCATTCATATTTACTATCTTATATCATATCCAATTTTTCGTCAATTATGTTTTGTAAAATTTTAATTGCTTAAGCAATTCTTAATTTTTTATAAAAAATACACCACTTTCGCTTTTTCTACTTGTGATGTATTTTTTCTATATTCTCTTAAATTTATGGTCTTTTAATCCTTTAATTTCATTTTTATTACTCCTATTGACAAATTTAACTTCACTTTATATAATATAAGTATAGGAAATGGAGAAACCACAAACGTGGTTCACCTCAATATAGTGTTTAGACACATCAAACTTTGGTGAGTTTACAGATGTGTCTGTTTTTTTGGTTTATTTGCTCTTACGAAGTAATACTATAAGTGCCATTATCGAAGAAAGAGCTATGATAGTTATTCCTACTAATGCATAAAATAATATGTATGTTATTGCTAATAAATATCCAGTATCTATCATAAGCCTCACCTCCTTGTTGGAGGCAAACCACATCTGCTTATTCTCATTCCCTATGTATACTAGTATAATATAGTTTAATTTATTTGTCCAGTATTTGCAAACAAAATTTTACGCTAAGAAAATACATCACTTTCGCTTTCGCTACTTGTGATGTGTTTTTTCTATATTCTCTTAATATTACAACCTTTTAATCCTTTAATTCTTCAATTTCGTCTTTGGTAAGTTTAGTTACATCTATAATCGTTTCTATCTCAATTCCCTTTTCCAACATTCTCTTAGCTGTTTCTAATTTTGCCTTTTTCATTCCTCTATTTTCAGCATCTTCTATATATTGTTCATTATCCATCCTTGTAATTTCAATATCCAATGCTTCTTTCCATAAGATTTCGTCTTGTGTTATTTTATCTAATTCTTTCTTAACTTCTTTGATATCTTTGTTTTCTTCCATAATTTCGAATATCTCCTCATTATCTGGATTATCCAAAAACATCATTCATTGTAACATCTCATTTTCCTTATTGTTTTGATACTCCTGAATTGCTTTGGACATCTCAATTATATGCAATTCACAAAACTCTGTCAATATAATATTCTACCATAATTGGTTCCTCCTATAAAATAAATTTTATATTCATAGGCAAAAGGCTTTACAAACAATATATTTTCTATTTGTTTTCATTTTGGATATTTTCAAGAATGAATTAAATAAGAAATTACTTGATACTAAAAATATTGAATAAAAATTAAGATAAAAAATGAAATAAGTTGCAATGCCTTTCAGCTAGAAATATAATTGAAATGATTTTATACTAGTTTTTGCCTTTTTTCAAGAAAAACCGCCATACAAAATTCGACTTTTTTTGCATTTGCCTTAATAAAAAACACATCACTTTCGCTTCTTCTACTTGTGATGTGTTTTCTTACTTTATACATAATTTCTAGATACAAAATCCTGGCGCAACGCCACTAGTACCATACGAGTAATAGCCGCCGTTTCCATGACCACTATTGTCGACATCGCAGAAGTATGTGCTATAATTGTAAATAGGTGAACGAAGCCACCAGCTACCTGCACTGCCATTGACATATTTTTTGCGGTTCGCGCTTTCTGTATTCCATGTTTCTGTTGCGTTCTTTTGATAATACAAATATTGTTCTCCTTCTTTTGTTATTGCATATCCTCTTGTATCTCCTTCGCCATATCCATCCTTTAATACTTCACTTGCAGACAATAGCCATAAATAGTCATTACTTGTTGTAACACTACTTGCGTCATTATATGTTTTGATATATCTCTTCTTTACTTGTTTTAGATAACTATTATTACTTAATTGTCCTCTTCCATTTGATCCTTCTAAGAAAGTTCTCATCTCTGTTGCTGCCCAACCATTTGCATTTGTTGAAGTGCTAATATCTGTTCCGTTCATATTATGCGTTCCTAAGCAATCTACGAACTCAAAACTGATACTCGCTTTTTCGTATGTTCCTCCATATACTGTTTGGTCTACTAAGTCGTCATGTTTAAATCCTAGCACTCTTACTCTTTTTGATGTTCCATTCCAATCTGCTTCAAATATATCTCCTACACTTATTGTATATTTTTTATTATCTACTATTACCGTTATCTTTTCTGTTTCACTGGTTATATTATTGTCTTTTGCAATCTCTTTTGCTATTTTTTCAATAGTTGCCCAGTCTGATTTGATATTTCCGATTGGTATTTCTTCTGGTCCAGTTGCTTCTCCATTTCCTGTTCCGTTTAAATATTCATTTAGCATATTATCAATTGAGTTCATATACTCTTGTTCATTTTGGATTGCTTCTTCTGTTTTATTTTTCGCCTCTTGCGCTTTTTTAAAGATACTATTATCTCCCATTGTATACATTATGGTTATTCCTGCTAGAATTAACAATATTACTATCGTTACTACTAGCGCTACTAATGTAATACCATTATTTTTCTGCAATTCTATTTTCCTCATTTGTCTCACCTCTCATATTTCGCTTTTTCTAACTAGATACAAAAGCCAGGAACTACGCCATAAGCATAGCTTGCAACATAACTGCCGTTAACATCACCACCATTACTGACAAAGCAGAAACTAGTGCCAGTACTGTAACGAGATGAACGAATCCACCAGTGGTTTGCATCACCTGACTCGGACGTCTTCTTTACACGGCTCGTACTCGCTGCATTATATGGTTCTGTTATTCCCTGATAATATTTATACTGACTTCCTTCACTTGTAATTGCATTTCCATATGCCCCACTTTGATATCCACTATTTACTATTTCACTTGCTGCTAATAACCATAAATAATCGTTACATGTTGTTACGCTACTTGCATCATTATATGTTGCAACGTACTTTTTCTTTACTTGTTTAATGTAACTCTTATTATTTAAATTTGCGCCTAAGCCCCCAATTACTCCGTTTTGATTTGCATCACTTGTTGCGTATCCGTTTAGGTCTTTCCTAATTTGTGTTGCTCCCCAACCACCTTCATTAGTATCACTTGGGTTCATTGACATATAATTATCTCCTGTTATAAAATTTGAAAATTCAAATGAGATACTTGCCTTTTCGTGCGTCCCACCATATACAGATTGATCTACTAAATCGTCATGTTTAAATCCTAGT
>CAJUSU010000028.1 GCA_910589185.1 uncultured Clostridia bacterium | reverse complement strand
AATATGAAAATACTAATTTAGGAGTTTCTTATGACGTAGACAATTTAGCTTATATTATGTATACTTCTGGTTCTACTGGTAATCCAAAGGGAGTTGCTGTTACTCATCAAAATATTGTTAGATTAGTGAAAAATAATCGCTTTATTACTTTTGAAAAAGAAGAACGTATTTTGCAAACTGGATCTATTGTATTTGATGCTTGTACTTTTGAAATATGGGGAGCTTTATTAAATGGCTTTGAATTATATATTATGAAAAAAGAGGATTTATTGGATGCTTATTTGCTAGAAAATTATATTCAGAAAAATAAGATTACAACCTTATGGCTAACTGCTCCACTATTCCATCAGCTTTCTGAAGTAAATCCTGCTATGTTTCAAGGAGTTTCTAAATTACTAACAGGTGGAGATGTTGTTTCACCTAAGCATATTAGTAAAGTGAAAAGGGCTTGTCCTAATTTAACAGTGATTGATGGATATGGACCTACTGAAAATACTACTTTTTCATGTTGTTTCACAATTGATAAAGATTATGATACTTCTATCCCAATTGGAAAGCCAATTTCTAATTCAACTGCCTATGTCGTTTCACCTAGTGGTCTTTTATGTCCTATTGGTGTACCCGGCGAATTATGGGTTGGCGGAGATGGTGTTGCAAAAGGATATTGGAATAATGAAGAATTAACCAAGGAAAAATTTATTCCAAATCCATTTGGAAGTGGTATGATTTACAAAACAGGAGATTTAGTAAGATGGTTCCCTGATGGCAATATCGAGTTTATGGGTAGAATTGATAATCAAGTAAAAATCAGAGGTTTTAGAATTGAACTTAGTGAAATTAATCAAAAGATTTCAGAGTATAGTGCTATCAAAGAAGCTTTTACTACTATTACAGTGATAGATGAAGTAAAATATATCTGTTCTTACATTGTAGAAAAAAACTCTTTTGATATTGATGATTTAAAGAACTATTTAAGTAATTACTTGCCAAGCTATATGATTCCTACTTATTTTGTGAAATTAAAAAAATTACCAATCAACCAAAATGGAAAAGTAGATAAACATGCTTTACCTACTGACTTTGAACATTTTATTGATACTAGACAAGTAAAAGAACCTACTTGTGAGGAAGAAGCTTTACTACTTTCTCTTTTCAAAAAGATTTTAAATAATGAACATATTGGTATTACAGATAACTTTTTTGAAGTAGGTGGAGATTCATTAACCGCTATGAAATTACAAGTAGAAGCAATTAGTGTTGGATTAAATATTTCTTATTCTGATATTTTTAAATATGCTACTGTGGAAGCTTTAATTCGCCAACTACATACAACTGCTAAAGTGGAATGTGAAGAAAATACGATTGATTATACTCGTTATGATGCTTTAACTGCTAAGAATACTTTATCTAGTCCAATTGTTTGTACACCTACTGATGTAGGAAATGTTCTTCTTACTGGTTTTACTGGATTTTTAGGTGCTCATGTTTTAGATAGCTTTATGAAAAAAGAAAGTGGAAAAATTTATTGTTTAATTAGGGGCAAAAATGGTATGACAGCAAGAGAAAGATTATTTAATGTTTTACACTTTTATTTTGAGAACAAGTATGATATCCTTGTAGACGATAGAATTATTTTAGTAGATGGTGATATTACTTCTCCTCACTTAGGATTGTCTGATGAAGATTATCGCACACTTGGTAATACTATCCATACAGTTATTCATAGTGCCGCACTTGTAAAACATTATGGTATCTATCAAGAGTTTGAAGAAATCAATGTCAATGGAACCAAGAATATGGTAGAGTTTGCAAAAGAATTTCATGCTAAATTACTACACATTTCTACTATTAGTGTTTCTGGAAATAACTTAGCAGAAGGTGCTAATATTGAGAATCACTTTGAACATGAAATGGATTATGATGAATCTAATTTCTATATTGGTCAAAATCTTGAGAATTTGTATGTTAAGAGTAAATTCGAAGCGGAGAGAGTGGTTTTTGATGCTATTGCAGAAGGACTTGAAGCTTGTATTTTAAGAATGGGAAATTTAACGAGTAGATTTTCGGAGGGAAAATTCCAACAAAATCACTTCGAAAATGCTTTTGTAAATCGTTTAAAATCCTTTTTACAAATTGGTGTATTCCCAAAAGATTTATTGCATCTATATTGTGAGTTTACACCAATCGACTATTGCGGTGACGCTATTATTAACATTGCTAGTCACTTTAACAAAGATTATACTGTTTTCCATTTATTAAATGAAAAGCAAGTTTATTTAGATAGATTATTTGATATGTTATCTGAAATTGGTATTCCTACTAAGCTAGTATCTGAAGAAGAATTTGCTGCTACAATACAATCTATTTTAGAAGATCCAGATAGAAGGCAATTAGTAGAGGGTATTATCAATGATTTAAGTAGTGATAGAAAATTGGTTTATCAATCTGATGTTGCTATTAAGTCTGATTTTACCAAAGAATTTCTATATAAAACTGGTTTTGAATGGCCTTATATTGATATCCATTATATTAAAAATTATTTTCAGTATTTAATTGATATTGGCTATTTCAATATTTCAATTAACTAAAAGGAGGAAATTATGAGCATTTATTCAACTATATTATTAATTGTTTTATTTTTAATTAGTATATTGTTTTTTTACATAGCAAAAAATATCGCAAAAAGCCAGTTAAAATCTTTATTTTTAACAAATATTATCCTATTATTCATTTTATGTTTTTCTGTTTTTTTAGGAAGTATTTTAAGTGAAAAATTAAATATTGACCCTATGTATTTTGATTATTTTTCGTACATAGGAAGCTGTTTTCTCCCTATCTCACTTTTCTTTACAGCTAATATCTTTTTAAAAACAAAGATAAAATTTGAGAAATGGCATTCTTTACTTTTTATTGTACCTCTTCTTTCTTTACTTGTACTATGGACAAATGATGTTCATCATTTGTTCTATGTACATTACTCTATTTATATTAATGAAACTACTTTTGGTAACTTTTTCTATGTTTATGAAATTTATACCTATATTTTATTGATTATAGATATTATTTTATTGTTAAAGTTTCCTATTAAAAATGCCGGTTTTTTCTCTACTCAATCTATTTTTATTTTAATAGGTTCAGTTATTCCTATTTTCGTTAATATTTTGGGTGCTTTAGGTGTAATACCAATGACTATTTATGTAACACCTATTTGTTTTGCAGTTACTATCTTCTTTTATGCTATTGCTATTTTTAAGTTTAAATTTTTAAGTACTACACCAATTGCAATGCAAAGAATTGTAGACAGAATGTCTGATAGTTTTTTAGTAGTTAGTGAAGACGGTATTATTACTGATTTTAATGATACCTTTTTAAAGACATTTCATTTACATTCTGAAGAAGTAAGAAACGTAAAATTTATTGAATTTATTACGAAACAGGATTTAGAAGACTTAAATAAAGATTTAGTAAATCCAATTTTAGAAAAGAGCAAAGCAACTGAAGATACTATTTTAGTAAAGCGTGAAATGAAAATATTAGACCATTATTTCAATATAGAAGCCAGTGGTATTTTCTCAAAAGGCTCTTTTCTAGGAACTTTAATTTTGTTAAAAGACGTAACTCAGCACATGCGCGATATGCAAACCATTCAAAATAATCAAAATATGTTAATGGAAAGAGAACGTTTAGCTTCTTTAGGACAATTAATTGGTGGTATTGCTCACAACTTAAAAACTCCTATTATGTCTATTGCGGGTGCTGCTGAAGGTTTAACAGATTTAACTACGGAATATGAGAAATCTGTTGGAGACCCTGAGGTAACAGTAGAGGACCACCATGAAATAGCAAAAGATATGAAAGATTGGATTGAAAAAATTAGGTCTTATACAGAATATATGTCTGATGTTATCACAGCAGTTAAAGGGCAAGCTGTTACTATGTCAGAAGAGCAAGCAGTTTCCTTCACTTTAGATGAATTGGTAAAACGTGTTAATATTTTAATGAGACATGAATTAAAAAATGCTTTAGTAAATTTAAATATTCAAATGAAGGCAGAACCTGATACTATTTTAAAGGGAAATATCAATAGTTTAGTACAAGTAATTAATAATATGATTTCAAATGCGATTCAAGCATATAATGGAAAACCTGGAAATGAAATTAATCTTATCTTAGAGCCATCTGGAAAAAATATTATTATTTCTGTACAGGATTTCGCAAATGGTCTTCCTGATAGTGTTAAATCAAAATTGTTCAAAGAAATGATTACTACAAAAGGAAAAAATGGAACTGGTCTTGGATTGTTTATGTCTTATTCTACGATTCGTGCACACTTTAATGGTAATGTTACTTTTGAAACAGAAAAAGGAAAAGGCACCATATTCCATATTGCTTTACCAGTATAGTAAAAATTTGCTGGTATTGCTTACAAGCTATTTTTTTAAATAAAAAAAGAAGCAAAACTTTATTTTAGAGTTTTGCTTCTCTTTTTACTTTGTTTTATTTTCTTCTAACATTATCTTTTCAATAAAATCAATTATTCTATCTTCTGATTCTTTGTCATAGTTGTTATATTGAATATAATTGAACATGTTTCTTAAATCAGTATCTGTTTTCATTCTTTCATAATGTTCGTCAATCTCCAAAAGTCTTTTTTCTTCTACTTCTGGTGCCAAGTGCCTTTCCTTTGTCTTTTCTTTTGCTATTTCAAGATCTTGAGGAAATAAATAAAGAACTCGCATATTAGGGCAAACTTTTTTAAACTCATATATGGTATCATAATGTACTTCAAATACCATATTTTTATCAGAAAAAAGTTCTTCTTTCGTATAAGCATACGTATATCCAAGTAAGTTAAATTCATATGCAATTTTGCCTTCTTCTCTTAAATTCTGCAATTCTTCTTTGCTTACAAATACTTTATCTTCGTTATTCTTTTCTCCTTTACGCATTTCACGGGTAGTGATAATTTTTACCTTTTCAAAATCTAATCTTTCTACTAATTTATCTTTATAATAGGACTTTCCTGTTCCTGTAACTCCTGCTATTCCAAGTAACATTCTATACCTCCGCATTTTTGTATACTTATATTATCATATTTTTCCATTTATAGCAACTTTCCTCTTTTTTTGTATTTTGACAAAAAAGTATGTACAATCCGACAAATTATGATATAATGGGCATAAATTAGAGGTGATGTTATGAGAAAAAATATGCAAGAAACAGCTAAAACTGGTTACAAAATTATTGCAGTAGATGATGAAGAAGGAATTGTAGATTGCTTATCTATCTTCTTAAAACGTTCTGGTTATGACTTTACAGGTGTTACAGACCCTATGGAAGCTATTGAACGTGTTAAAACAGAACATTTTGATTTGATGGTTTTAGACTTTATTATGACTCCTATTCATGGTGATAAAGTAGTTGAAGAGATTCGTAAATTTAATAAAGAATTATATATTTTGTTATTAACAGGGCATAAAGATTTAGCCCCACCACTTGAAACTATCCGTAAATTAGATATTCAAGGATACTGTGAAAAGAGTGATAAATTTGACCAATTGTTACTTTTAATTGAATCAGGAATTAAATCTATTGAGCAAATGAATGAAATTAAAAGAATTAATAACGAACTATCTGAAACTTACGAAAAATTGGAAAAGGCATACTTAGATAGTATCGAAACTTTACGTTATACAGTAGAAGCAAAAGATCCATATACTAGAGGTCATTCTGATAGAGTATCTGCATTCTCTGTACTAATAGGAAAATATTTAGGTTTATCTGAAACAGATTTAAAAACATTAGAAATCGGCGGATTATTCCATGATATTGGAAAAATTGGTATTCCAGATAGTATCTTACTGAAAGAAGCAAAATTAACAGATGATGAATATTCTGAAATTAAAAATCACCCTTCTATTGGTGCTCACATTTTGTGTAATGCTTCTATTTTCCAAGATATTATTCCAATTGTAAAGCATCACCATGAGAGGTTTGATGGAAGAGGATATCCTAGTAAATTAAGTGGTAATGATATTCCATATATGGCTAGAATTGCAGCAGTAGCAGACACCTTTGATGCTATGACATCTAAAAGAACTTATCGTGATCCATTACCTTTAGATGTAGTAAAAGCTGAAATTGAGGATTGCTCTGGTAGCCAATTTGACCCAGAAATTGCAAAAGTGTTTATTGACATTTTAGATAATCATTATGACGAAATACAAGAAATTCAAAATAAATATAAAGCTTAATTTTTATAAAAAAGAAAATAGTATAACATGTTATACTATTTTCTTTTTATTTTTAGGCTTCTTTCATGCTTAATTGTACTTTTTGACGTTCTTCATCAATTCCAATTACTTTTACTTTGACGATATCACCTACTGATACTACATCTGACGGATTTCTAACAAAGCTATCACTTAATTGTGAAATATGTACTAATCCATCATGTTTCACACCTACATCTACAAATGCTCCAAAATCAGTTACATTACGAACAGTTCCAGTTAATACCATGCCTTCTCTTAAATCTTCAAATTTTAAGACATCTGCTCTTAAAATTTGTTTTGGCATTTCATCTCTTGGGTCTCTTCCGGGCTTTGATAACTCATCAATAATATCTTTTAATGTCATTTCTCCCGCATTTAATTCTTTTGCTGTCTCTACTACGTCAATTCCTGCAAGTTTACTTTTGATTTCCTTTAACTTATCTTTATCTAATAAATCTTCTTTTTTATAGCCGATATTACTTAATAACTGCTCTGCAATTTCATAACTTTCAGGGTGAACTGCTGTAATTTCAATTGGATTTTTTCCATCTGGAATTCTAATAAAACCTGCACATTGTTCAAAAGCTACTTTTCCCAACTTTGGTACTTTTAATAACTCTTTTCTTTCTTTTAATTTTCCATTTTCATCACGGTATTTTACAATATTATTAGCAATCGTTTTATTAATTCCTGCCACATAAGATAAAAGTGATGGTGTTGCAGTATTTACATCAACTCCTACCTCATTTACAGCGTCCTCTACTACACCTGTTAAACTCTCTGTTAGTTTGTTTTGATCTACATCATGTTGATATTGCCCTACTCCAATGGCTTTAGGGTCAATTTTTACTAATTCTGCTAGAGGATCTTGTAATCTTCTTGCAATGGAAATGGCACCTCTTAAAGATACATTAATGTCTGGATATTCTTCTGTTGCAAGTTTTGACGCTGAATACACAGATGCTCCCGCTTCACTGACAATTGCATAATGTAAGTCTTTGTCAATTTCTTTTATCATTTCTGCTACAAAGCTTTCAGATTCACGTGATGCAGTTCCATTTCCAATAGCAATAATATCGATATCATATTTGCTAATCAATGCTTTTAACTCTTTTTTAGCACCTTCTACATCATTTTGTGGCTCTGTTGGATACACTGTTGTAGTAGCTAATAGTTTACCAGTTTCATCAATAACTGCAATTTTACAGCCGGTACGATATGCTGGGTCAAATCCCATAACAGTTAAGCCTTTTAATGGCGCTGCTAAAAGTAATGGTTTTGCATTTTTGCCAAATACCTTAATCGCTTGTGTCTCTGCCTTTTCTGTTAAGTCTGAGCGAATTTCTCTATCAATAGATGGCTCAATTAAACGCTTCCAGCTGTCTTCTATGGTTTCTTCTAGCATGGCTGTGAATTGTGTTTTCCCCTTAATAACGTCTTGTTTGATATGATGTAAAATATTTTCCTCCGGTTTATCTAATTTTACTTTTAAGAATTCTTCTTTTTCTCCACGGTTAATCGCTAAAATACGATGGCTTGGAATTCTATTTACTTTTTCATTAAATTCATAATACATGTTGTATGCTGTCTTTTCTTCTGGTTTTGTCGCCTTTGTGATAACAACACCATCTCGATAGCAAATACGTTTGATTTCTTTACGATAATTTGGGTCATCTGCTATCATTTCAGCAATAATATCTTTTGCTCCTTGAATAGCATCTTCTACTGTTGCTACCACTTTATCTTTATTTTGTTTATCTTCTTCTGATAAACTATCAATATTCACATATTCTTTTGCAATTTCTTCAATAGACTTGGTTTCCGTTTGTTCATAAATAATATTTGCTAAAGGCTCTAATCCTTTTGCTTTTGCAACAGTTGCTCTTGTCTTCTTTTTCTGTTTATATGGTCTATAGATATCTTCTACTTCTGCTAAAGTTCTAGCTTTTTCTAAGTTTTCTACTATTTCATCTGTCAATTTTCCTTGATTTTCAATAGAAGTTTTTACTTCTTCTTTTCTTGCTTCTAAATTACGAAGGTAGGTAAGTCTTTCTCCCAACTCTCTTAAAGTTTCGTCTGAAAGTCCTCCTGTTACTTCTTTTCTATAACGTGCAATAAATGGAATGGTATTTCCTTCGTCAATTAATTCCACTGTTTTTTGCACTTGTGTTAATTTAATATTTAATTCTTCTGCTATTCTAGTAGCTATTCTTTCCATAGTTTCTTGCATGTTTCCTTTAGTTCCTTTCTTACATTTTAAGAAGCCATCTTCTTTTGAAGATAACTTCTCTTTTTCTAGCTATTACTATATAACAGGTTCTTTGGAAATGCAAGCAAACATTTTAAATTTCCAGAAAATAAAAATATATCGCTTTCATTTCTTACTTGCGATATATTTTTCTTTTTAATCTAAATTTTGTATACTAATGATTTTAGGTTTTGCTGTAATCATTCCCATAGCTACTTTAAAAAGTACTTTCACATTTGGGTGTTCTGAGGTAATCTCTACTTCTCCTCCACCATTTCCACCCATGACATTAAAGTCTACACGGTGTTTTCCAACAGTAGTTGTAATTGTCATTTCTTCTCCTACTCCTAATGAGCCAACTAAGTTATTATCCAAAAATACTTTTGTTGGCACTAGTGCTGCTGCAAGTGATCCCTCTCTCCTAAAAACAATACTTGCTGTTCCAGCTGTTCCTCCTTCTATTGTTGCTCCACACTTATTACAAAATTTTGAAGTAGCATCTACTTCTGCTCCACATTTATTACAAAACATCTTTTATTCCCCCTTATTCTACACCTAGATATTCATTATATGTTACTTCTCTGTCAATAACTTGATCCGCTTTTATATCAATAATTCGATTTGCTACTGTCTGGGTTAATTGATGGTCATGTGACGTAAATAACATATTACCTTTAAATTTTTTCATACCTTCATTTAATGCTGTGATAGATTCCATATCCAAATGGTTCGTTGGTTCATCAAAAATCAAGAAATTTGCTCCTGATAGCATTACTTTAGAAAGTACGCATCTTACCTTTTCTCCACCTGATAAAACATTAACTTTTTTTAGTGCTTCTTCTCCTGAAAATAGCATTCTTCCTAAAAAGCTTCTAACATATGTTTCATCTGGGTCTTTTGAATACTGTCTTAACCAGTCTGTAATGGATAAATCTGACTCAAATAAATAATTATTATCTTTTGGAAAATAGCTATTGGTAATCGTTGTTCCCCAAATAATTTCTCCTTCATCAGGTTCTAATTCCCCCGCTATAATTTGGAATAACGCTGTTTTTGCATTTTCATTATCTGCTAAAAATGCAATTTTATCATCTTGCTTTACTGTAAAAGATACATTATTTAATATTTTTTCACCATTGATAGTTTTAGAAATATTTTTTACCTGTAAAATTTCTTTTCCTGGTTCTCTATCAGGCTTGAAGTCTACATATGGATATTTTCTATTTGATGGTTTAATTTCATCTAACTCTATTTTTTCTAATGATTTCTTACGAGATGTTGCTTGCTTTGATTTCGAAGCATTCGCACTAAATCTAGCAATAAATTCTTGTAATTCTTTGATTTTTTCTTCTTTAAGGCAAGTTGGCTAGATTCATACCAGAAATCATAATTTCCTGGATATACTTTAATTTTTCCAAAATCTACATCTGCAATATGAGTACATACTTTATTTAAGAAATATCTATCATGTGATACAACAATAACTGTATTTTCGAAGTTAATTAAAAATTCTTCCAACCAGTTAATGCTTTTTAAATCTAAGTCGTTGGTAGGCTCGTCTAATAGCAAAATATCTGGATTTCCAAATAATGCTTGTGCTAGAAGCACTTTTACTTTTTCTTTTGCTTCTAATTCACTCATTAATTTATAGTGTTTGTCCGCTTCAACGCCTAAATCATTAAGTAATACTGCGGCATCTGCTTCTGCATTCCATCCATCTAGTTCACTAAATTTTTCTTCTAATTTAGCCGCTCTCATTCCATCCGCTTCTGAAAAATCTGGTTTAGCATATATCTCATCTTTTTCCTTCATGATTTGATATAGTTCACTATTTCCCATGATGACAGTATCCATAACGGTATATTGTTCAAAAGCAAAGTGATCTTGTTTTAACACAGATATTCTTTCATTTTTCTCTTTTGATACTTCTCCCTTACTTGCTTCTATTTCTCCTGATAATACTTTTAAAAAAGTAGATTTTCCAGCTCCATTTGCTCCAATAATTCCATAACAACATTCTTTATTGAATTTAATATTAACGTCTTCAAATAATGTTCTTTTTCCAAATCGAACTGTTACACCTGTTGCAGTAAGCATTTTGTTCCCTCCTTTTGAAATTCTAGGTCACATTATATCATACAAAAGCCTATATGGCTAGAGAAAATAAAAAATACAATTTATTATTTTTATAATAAATTGTATTTTTTCTTGTTATTTATCAAATAATATTTTTATAGCCCATAGTCCTGAAATTCCAACTAGTATATAAATAATCTTACTAATAATAGAGCCTACTCCAAATATAGCGTCTACAACATTAAAATTAAAAATTCCAATAATGCCCCATACGATAGCACCTATAATAACTAGGACTAATGCAATTTTATCTATCACTTTCATTACATATACCTCCTTCAAATAAAAATTTGATTCATGATTAGTATACGTATTTTTTCTATTTTTATACTTTGCGCTTTTTATCTTAGCATATCCTTTTTGTTAAGCCATATGGTAGCTATAATCGCTATAATAATTGAAAATGCAAAAATGATAGGGAATCCCCATGGATTGTCTTGAAGTGGTACTGGTACATTCATTCCCCAATAACTAGCAACCATGGTAGGAATTGCTAAAATAATGGTAATAGATGTTAAATATTTCATTACTCCATTTAGATTATTAGATATAATTGATGCATAAGCATCCATGGTACCATTTAAAATATCACTATATATTTTTGCCATTTCAATCGCTTGTTTATTTTCAATAATAGAATCTTCTAAAATATCTTCATCTTCTTCATAAAGTTTAATAATTTTACCTCTCATTGTTTTTTCCATAACTACTTCATTTGATTTTAAAGAAGTAGTAAAATACACCAAGCTCTTTTCTAAACTTAATAATTTTAATAATTCTTTATTTTTCATAGAATCTTTTAAGACTGATTCTGCAATTTCTGTTTCCTTATTAATCTTCTTTAATAATGTTAAATATAAAGATGAATTTGCATATAATAATTGTAATAAAAATCTACTTTTTTTATACGTAATAATATTTTTCATTTTGTTTTTAACCATATCTTGAATGATTGGATTTTGTTTTAAAGAAACTGTAATAAAATAGTCGTCTCTTACAAAAATAGTTCCAATCGGCATAGTACTATAAATCATACTATCGCCTTCTTTTTCACGTATAGGAACATCCACAATAAATAAAATAGTGTTGTCTTCGTCTTCTATATCAATTCTGGCCTTTTCTTCTGAGTCTAAAGCATAACGAATAAAGTCTTCTTTTATTTGTAATTTCTCACAAACTGTTTTAATTTCATTTTCGGTCGGGGCTATCATGTTAATCCAATTTCCTCTCTCATATTTTGTTGTTTTTTTTGTTTCATTTGTTTGTAAATCTGTTTGATACATTTCTAACATAATAATCACCCCTTCTTTTTATGTTATCTATTTTACTCTAAAATATTAAAAATTACAAGGTATGTTTCTCTAGTATACTGAAAAGTTCCTCTTGAACATAAATCACGGGGGGATTATCCATCCCCCCGTGGTAGCGGTTACTGAAGGCCTATATAACTCTCCCAGACCTTCTGTGTTGCCTCGTTCTCAAAAAGAATTTCTAAAAAGACGCCGTCCGAAAATTCCTGCCGTTGAAGGATTTTTCCATTGTACTGATTCGCCTTCTGTAGGAACTGTGCTATTTTTGCCCGCACAATGTCGTTCATCTCTCCCGAAATGCTAATTGTAGAAACGTGTGCTCTTTCAATTGTAACTTCTTTCATGCTGTCTTCCTCCGCTTTCTTTTTTTTGCACTTTACTGTGTCATAGATTAATTATAACATATTTTTTTGTAAAATGCTATATTTTATGTTAATTATTTTTATGTTATTATTTTCTTTATAAAGCAAAAAAATAAATACCTATTTAAATTTTACTTTAAATAGGTAAATTTGGTGCGCCATAGAGGAGTCGAACCTCCGACCATCAGATTAAGAGTCTGCTGCTCTACCAACTGAGCTAATAGCGCATATAAATTGAACATTATTATTATAAGTCGCTTTCTAGCCTTTTGTCAAGTAGTTTCCTGTAATTTCTAGTACTTTCTCTATAATAAAAAAGCTTATATATTGAAATTTGCAATATATAAGCTCTTATTTTATTGAACAATCTTTGTTCCTTTTCTAACAATTCTTTCTTGAGGACTATACGTGTCTTTTGACAATAATGTTTGGGAAATAATTTTTCCATTTAATTTTACAATTTTATATCCTTCACTTCTACAGCCATTAAAGCCTATTTGTTCTACAACTTCTCTTCCAGCTTCCAAACTTGGATCTTCTTTATAAACTGTTGTATTGTTAATATAAGAAGTTATCTTGGATTGCAAAACAATTTCATATTCTACCTCTTCCTTTATTCCATGAAAACTAATTTTGCATACTCCATTTCTAGCTGATGCAACAATTTTTATTGGATATGTTCTTGTATTCTTAAAACAGAAATCTAAACTTCCATAATATACGGTCGCATCTCTACTTGCTGCTACATAATCCACTGTAAAAGTGTGATTAGTTCTTTCTGTAATTTCTAGATTCGCAAGTAATGCTGCATTATATAGAGTGGAGGATACTTGACAAACTCCTCCTCCAACACTTGGCACCACTTTTCCTGCGATATAAGCAGTTCCCTCTTTCCAACCTGCTTCTATTGTTCTAGAGCCAACTGTTTTATTATATGAGAATGTTTCTCCTGGCATAATTACTGTTCCATTAATCTTTTTGGTTGCCAATTCTACATTATACGCTCTGTTAACTGCGCTTGCATCATAAATTGTTGAAAATGTAGCAAGTTGATCTGCAAAAGCTTCTTCTCCTAAATCTGATAGTTTTCTTTTAGCTTCTGTTATTTTAAGTGGAATTTCATATTCTTCTTTTTCTTCTTGAATTAATTTTTTTGCTTCTTCCATTGAAATTCCAAAGTCTACTCCATTTTCTTCTACATGTACTTTTGTTGGATTTCTTTCTACATAGGCATCTTTTGGTTCTTTATAAATTTCATTTCTTATTTTTTCTAAATCAATTTCACTTGGTTTTCTTTTCTGTACAGGAATTTCAATTTCTTGATAAGGATTATGGATATTTTTTAATTGTTCAATAATTTGATTTTGTAATTGCTCTTTTTGAATAACATATCCTTCTTTACCTCTTACGACAATTAATTTTTTGTTTTCTATATAGTAGCTATATTCTACTACAGCATCTTTCATTTTAGCATTAATATCATCAATTGTTGTTTTCATAAATTCTTCATCCCAATGAAGCTCTGATTCTATTTCTCTTTGAAAAATCCTAGTCCATAGTATTTCATAATTATTAGTTACAATATTTCCTCCTCTACCTACATTATAGGCCTTTGTTACTGCACTATCTACGTCAAACTTTGCATTAAATGTATTTGCATTTACACTAACTTCTGAATCACCATGTTTTAATACAATACCATCTTTTGCATTAGAAAATTTCTGGTTAATCGCATCATTAATTCTTTGCCTTGCTTCTTCAACCGTTAAATCACTAACATCTATTCCTAATATAGAAATTCCTTTTAAGATTTTTTGACTACTAATATTCATTAGTGCAAAAATAATGGAAAATACAGCTACAATAATAAATATGATAGCAATACTTAAAGTAATTATTACTCCTTTTTTCTTGCTCTTTATTTTATTTTCTACTTGTACAAATTGTTGAGAATCTTTTTCTACATTTTCTGTTTCTACCTTTTGATTCTCTGCATTTTCTTTTTCTTCTTCTTGTTTTTTATCTTTATCTATTTCTTGTTTATTGTCTTTTTCTAAAGGTATATCTTTTTTTTCTTCTATTATTTCTACAACTTCTTGTATAATTTGTTTTGCATCTTCTTTTTTATCTTCTATTACTTCTTTTCCTAACTCTACTTTTTCTTCTTTTTTAGTAGATTTCTTTTTTGGATTTTGCTCTGATTTTTTATTTTTTTCTTTTACTTCTTTTTGGGTTCCTTTTTC
>CAJUSU010000027.1 GCA_910589185.1 uncultured Clostridia bacterium | reverse complement strand
ATTCAGAGCAGGGAAAAGAAATTTTTGAAGAACTAAAAAAAGATATGTTTTATAAAGAAGAAAGAATAGACATTTGTAGAAATCCTCAGTTGAAGGGACCAACGAATAGACCAAAGAATAGAGAAAGATTTTGGAATGAATACTTTTCAAAAGGATACAAATATATTGCCAAAAAATATACTACTTATGGTTTGGTTAAGAAAGCAAGAGTTACAGCATATCAGATTTTGAAGAAAATGAAACTAAAATAGAGAAAATATTATGCTATTAGAATGTTGAAAAGGGGAAGAACAGTTGAAGGAGAATAAACAATTTGCAATATTGTCAGCAATAGGTATCATTATGGTTGTAGCTTCACATTGTGATAGAGCATTAAACTTATTGAATGATATATTTCCATATACTTCATTTTTTATGCCAATGTTTATGTTTATTTCAGGATATTTTTTTAAAGATGAAAATGTTTGTAATATAAAATTATATTTGAAAAAGAAATTTTTTAAATTATTAGTATATTATTTTGTATGGAATCTTATATATGGAATAACAACTTGGGTTTTATATAAGGTTGGGCTTTGCTCTCAACCAAAAGCACTAGGAGTAGAAACACTTTTTTATAAACCATTTATAGATGGACAACAATATGGATTTAGTGCTTCTTTATGGTTCATTCCAACATTATTTACAGTAGAAGTAACTTTTCTAATTATTAGGAAACTACAGTTAAAATGTAAATATGTAAAAATAGCAGATTATATTTCGTTTATTATTTTAGTTGGTATCAACATTTTTAGTGTATATATTGCAAAGAAGGGGATCAAAAATGAAATATTAATTCCAATTTTGAAATTAGCATTTTTTATGGCTTTCTTTCAAATTGGAAAAATGTACAAAGAGTATTGGGAACAAAAAGAATGTAATATTCCTACTTTAATTGTTTTTGGTATTACAATTATTGTTAATATTGTTATGATTATAAAATATAAAAACATTAATTTTCCTAGTTTGTATAACATGAAAGATTTTACATATGTAACACCTTTTGTGCCAGTTATAGTTGCTATAACAGGAATATGGTTTTGGTTAAGAATTTCAAAAATACTAGAGAAGTCGTTAGGCGAAAATAAATGTATCAATAGGATTTCTGATCATACTAAAGATATTATGGCACATCACATTTTTTTAATATATTTAGTCAATTTAGTATTATACTTTTTAAGGGATTCTATAGGATTAAATGGATTTAATGCCGAAAAGTTTATTGCTGCAAATGGATGGTATAGGTATTATCCAGGAATAATACAGTTTGAGTTAATTTACATTTTTATAGGTATATATGGTTCATTAAAAATAGCTGATATAGAAAAAATGGTATTAAAAAAAATTAAATGTTGGAGTAAAAATGGAAAAAGTTGAAAAAAGTCTAGACAATAAAATAATAAAAAGCTTGCAATCATTGCGATTCATAGCAGTATTATTTGTTTTCTATACACATATTACATCAGATCATATAATATATGCAACTTGTGGAGTAAGTTTTTTTGTAATATTAAGTGGATTTTTATATGGATATAAAACAGTAGAGAATAAGAAAACATTAAAAGAAACAATCTCACTGGTAAAAAGTAGAATTTTAAAGTTTTATCCGTTGTATTTAATTACTCTTATTTTATGTATTCCGTTAGAAACAAGAATACCGTCAGTGCGTACAGTAATACAAAATTTGCTATTATTGCAATGCTATTCGACTACTCATTATTTTATATTCAATGGTGTTAGTTGGTTTCTATCAATGATGATGACATTATCAATACTGACATATCCATTAAAAAAGGCAATTATGAAGGTAAAAAATAGTAGTATTTTAATTGGAATATTTTGTGTTTTAGTTGTTGTAAATTTTATCTATTGCTATTATTTAAACAAAATGCAAGTAAATTTACAATATTGGTTATATGTTTGTCCAATTGTAAGAATCTTAGAATATACTTGTGGAATGATAACAGGATATTTAATGAAGAGAAAAAGCTATAATATTTCAAAAATGATAGCTACTATTTTAGAAATCATTTCTATAGGAATTATAATTGTAATTTTAGTGATACCAAATATTCCACAATATATTCATAGAAATTTCATATGGGTTATACCAATGTGTTTACTAATTTCTGTTACCAGTATAGAAAGAGGAGTACTATCCAAAATTTTGCATTCTAAATGGTTAGTACACTTGGGAAATATCTCTTTTGAATTTTTTATGACACATCAAATTATATTACGATATGTAGAAAAATATCAAATTTTGGCTGGAATGAATTTTGTATTAAAGTTTGTAGTAGAATTGATAGCTTGTATTTTATTAGCACAAATAGTTTCTTACTGCTTAAAGAGTGTTAAAATAGATATTGAATTAAAAGATAAGGCTACAGTAGTTAGAGGTTGATATAAAAATTCAAAGAGTAAAGGAGAAAGAATATGAAGAAAATAATGTTAGTATTTGGGACAAGACCAGAGGCAATAAAAATGTGTCCATTGGTAAAAGAATTGAAAACAAGAGAGAATGTAGAAACGATAGTATGTGTAACAGGACAGCATAGAGAGATGTTGCAACAGGTATTAGACTGTTTTGAAGTGGTACCAGATTATAACTTAGACATTATGCAAGACAAGCAGACGCTATTTGATATTACAACTAACATTATATCTAAAATAAAACCTGTTTTAGAGGAAGTAAAGCCTGATATTGTTTTGGTTCATGGAGATACTTCTACTACATTTGTAACAGCTTTATGTGCTTTCTATATGCAAATTCCAGTTGGACATGTAGAGGCAGGCTTGAGAACTTATAACTTATACTCTCCATACCCAGAAGAATTTAATAGGCAAGCAACTAGTATTATAGCAAAATATAACTTTGCGCCAACAGAAATGGCAAAAAGTAATTTAATACAAGAAGGGAAAGATGAACATACAATATATGTTACAGGAAATACAGCAATAGATGCTCTAAAGACAACAGTAAATGATAAGTATACAAATTCACTTTTGGATTGGGTCGGAAATGACAGATTAGTGGTACTTACTGCACATAGAAGAGAAAATTTAGGTAAACCGCTGGAAAATATGTTTACAGCAATTAAAAAAATTGTAGAAGAAAAAAAGGATATTAAAGTGATTTATCCAGTTCATAAAAATCCAATTGTGCAAGAAATTGCAAAAAGAATATTAGGAAATAACGAAAGAATAAAATTAATAGAGCCATTAGAGGTAATAGATTTCCATAATCTTTTGGCAAGATCGTATTTGATATTAACAGATAGTGGAGGAATACAGGAAGAGGCTCCTTCGCTAGGAAAACCAGTTCTAGTAATGAGAGATACTACAGAAAGACCAGAAGGAATCAAGGCAGGTACTCTTAAGCTAGTCGGAACTGATACAGATACAATTTATGCAGAGATGAAAAAACTATTGGATAATTCAACAGAATATGATAAAATGAGTAAAGCACAAAATCCATATGGTGATGGATTAGCAAGTAAAAGAATTGCAGATATTTTATGTAATGATTAGTAGAATCTAAGGAGGGATACGAATGAAGGAACAAGCTAATACAAGTAAAAAGAAAATAGGAGAAAGAAATAAAAAATTAGATATTTTTCTTAAGGTAACAGCATTTGTTTATACTGTCATAACGATTATATTTTATATTTCGGTAATAAAATTGAATTTATTGCCAGGAATATATGTAACTATATTCACAATAGCAGAAATATTCTTTACGATGGCAATACTAATAGGTTTATTAAAAGTACATAAAACACCTAAATTAAATCTTATATGTCTAGTTGTTATTTTACTACTTTCAGGTGTATATATTTTTGTAACCAATTATACTTTAGCAACAGGAAATTTTTTAGATAATGTATTTCAAGAAGTTGCTCAAACAGAAGAATACTATATTATTGTAAAAAAGGATAGTAAGTATGAAAAAATAGAGGATATTCAGAATCAAAATGTATATTTATTCCAAGTACCAGATGATGCAAAACAAGAAGTACAGAATAAATCGAGTGTGAATTTTAAGACACAAAATAGCTTAACTGATTTAGGAAAACAATTAATGAATAGCAAGGTAAAAATTATTTTTATTAGCTCAGTTCAAAAAAGTATTTTAGAAGAAGAAATTGAAAATTTTAAAAGTGATACAAAAGTGATATATACAGCAAAACATGAGATAAAAGTAAGTAAAAAGGAAGAAGAGAAAGACTCTAAATATAGTGTTCAAAATGGAATTTTTAATGTATATATTAGTGGAGTAGATACTTCAGGAAATATTAGTAATGTGGCTAGAAGTGATGCCAATATGATAGCATCTATCAATACAAAAACACATGAAGTATTAATTACATCTATTCCAAGAGACTATTATGTAACATTACACTCATATGGAGCAAAAGATAAGTTAACACATACAGGAATTTATGGGATTAATGAAACAGTCAAAACAGTAGAGGACTTCTTAGATATAGATATTAATTATTATGTAAGAGTTAATTTTACAACAGTAATTAAATTAGTAGATACCTTAGGTGGAATCGAAGTGAATTCTGATTATGCTTTTACTTCCGTTATTGGAGGATACCATTTTAATAAAGGAAAAAATTATATGAATGGTGAACAAGCGCTAGCATTTAGCAGAGAAAGACAAGCTTTTGCTAGTGGAGATAGCCAAAGAGTTAAAAATCAACAAAAAGTAATAGAAGCAATTATGAAAAAAGTTTTAAATAGTAAAACACTTCTTACAAAATATACAAATATTTTAGACTCATTGAAAGGAAGCTTCCAAACAAATATTAAGCAAGATGAAATAAGTGAGTTAGTAAAAGGACAATTAAATGATATGTCAGCTTGGACAATTAAAACTAATTCATTAACAGGGACAGGAGCAAATAATACAACATACTCTATGGGAAGTCAGTTACTATACACTATGGTTCCAAATACTACTTCTGTAACAGAAGCAAAACAAAAAATTAAAGAAATTATAGAGAAATAGAATTTCAATGAGAAGGATACTAGAAATGGTATCCTTTTCATAACAAGTTGAATAAAATAAAAAAATGTGCTAAAATAGTGTGAGCAAAAAGGAGAAAAAAATGAAAAGAATTATTATCAGAATCATTTCTATGCTTATGCTATTGGGCACATTTTATATTATATTTAGCTTTTCAGCACAAGATGGAATAGAATCAGGAAGCTTAAGTAATAAAGTTACCACCGTATTTGTACATCATTTTCCATATACGAAAAATTTAAGCATAGAAACACAAAACAAACTAATTGAACATGGAGAACCAATTGTCAGAAAACTAGCGCATTTTTCTATTTATACAGTAGTAGGAATGTGTATTATGGCATTTTTATGCACATTTCCTTTTAAATTAAGAACAAGGTTGGAAATCAGTTTATTAGTAGGGTTTATTTATGCAATATCAGATGAATTTCATCAAAGTTTTGTACCTCGGTAGAGGACCTTCTTGGAAAGATGTAGGGATAGATACAGCAGGAGTATTTTTAGGAATACTTATTATTTTAGCAATAGTTTCTATTTATATTGCACTCAAAAAAGATAATGAAGAAAAAGTAAAGATGAAACATTATATTTTTAAAAAGTCTAAAGTAGCAGAATAGAGTAGTAGGCTCTATTAGCAAGTGATAGAAAAGAATTAGGAGAGAAAAATGATAAGAGCAATTGTGATATTTTTAGTGCGTACATTTTGCTATATTGTATTTAGAGTTGGAAAAATAGGAAAAGAAAATTTACCAAAAACAGGAGCATATATTATGTGTGCTAATCATACATCGAATTGGGACCCACCAATTATTGTAGCATGTACGAATAGAAAAATGCATATTATGGCAAAAGCAGAACTATTTAAAAATAAATTCATCTGTTGGTTTGCGGAAAAGTGCTGGGTATTTCCAGTTAAAAGAGGTGGAAAAGATATCGAATCTATGAAACACTCTTTGAAAGTACTAAAAGACGGTGAAATGTTAATGTTATTTCCAGAAGGAACTAGAAATGGAATGAGTAAAAATGGAAGAGCACAAAATGGTGCTGCATTTATGGCATTAAGAACAGGAGTACCAGTTATTCCAGTTGGCATTATTGGAGATATGAAACCATTTCATAAAGTAACTTTAAATTATGGAAAGCCATTAGATTTTAGTGAATATAAGTCAAATAAGCCAGAAAAAGAGGTTTTAGAAAAAGTAAGCCAAGAGATTATGGATAATATCATTATGTTGACAAATGTGAAGAAGTAGTTTATAATATTTTAGAAAAGAAATTGAAAAAACAAATAACGAGTTAATGCTAAGTTTAGTATTAACTCGTGTATATTGTTTAGGTGGTAAGGAGTAATCAAAAATGAACAATCAAAATATCAGAAACATAGCAATTATTGCACACGTAGACCATGGAAAAACAACATTAGTAGATGCACTTTTAAGACAGAGCCATGTATTTAGAGAAAATGAACAAGTATCAGAAAGAATTATGGACTCAGGGGATATTGAAAAAGAAAGAGGAATTACCATTCTTTCTAAAAATACATCCGTTATGTATAACAATATTAAAATCAATATTGTAGATACACCAGGACATGCTGATTTTGGTGGAGAAGTAGAACGTGTACTTAAAATGGTAGACGGTGTACTTCTATTAGTGGATGCTTTTGAAGGACCAATGCCACAAACAAGAGAAGTACTTAAAAAATCTTTAGCATTAAACTTAAAACCAATTGTTGTTATCAATAAAATTGATAGACCAGGTGCAAATCCATTAAAAGTTGTTGACCAAGTACTAGAACTATTTATTGAATTAAATGCAAATGATGACCAACTAGACTTCCCAGTAGTATATGCATCAGCCAAAAATGGAATTGCTAAAATGAGTTTAGAAGAAGAAAGCGATAATGTTACTTGTATTTTTGATACCATTATTAAAAATATCAACGCTCCAGCCTGCGAACAAGAAGGAACTTTACAAATGCTAGTTTCTAATATTGATTATGATGAATATTTAGGAAGATTAGCAGTAGGAAGAATTGAACGTGGAACCATTAAAGCAGGTATGAGTGTTGCAGTATGTAAAAAAGATGATAAAGTAGTACAAGGAAAGCTTGCAAAACTATTTACTTATGAAGGACTAAAAAGGGTAGAAGTAGAGGAAGCTTCAGCAGGTGACATTGTTTGTATTTCAGGTATTGCAGATATTAACATTGGTGAAACTGTATGCGATATGAACAACCCAGAAAAGATTGATTTCGTAGATATTGATGAACCAACTGTATCTATGACATTCAGTGTTAACAATGGACCTTTAGCTGGTAAAGAAGGACAATTTATTACTTCTAGACATATTCGTGATAGGTTATTTAAAGAACTAGAAAGAAATGTTAGTTTACGTGTCAAAGAAACAGAAACTCCAGATAGTTTTGAAGTTTGTGGACGTGGAGAACTACATTTATCAGTATTAATTGAAACTATGAGAAGAGAAGGATTTGAACTTCTAGTATCTCGTCCAAAAGTTATTATTAAAGATATTGATGGTGTAAAATCTGAACCAATGGAAAGATTAGTAGTGAATGTACCAGATGATTGCATTGGTAATGTCATTGAAAAATTAGGAAGAAGAAAAGCAGAAATGCTTAATATGGAACCAGCAGAAGCTGGACATACCAAAGTGGAATTTAAAATTCCTGCAAGAGGTTTGATTGGATATAGAACAGAATTCTTAACAGACACTAAAGGTGAAGGAACTATGAATAGTATTTTTGATAGTTACGAGCCATTTAAGGGTGATATTCAAGCAAGAACAAGAGGAGTATTAGTAGCGTTTGAACCAGGAACCTCTATTACTTATGGTTTATACAATGCACAAGAAAGAGGAGAACTTTTAATTGGTGCAGGTGTAGAAGTATATGAAGGAATGATAGTAGGTGTTAATTCTAGAAATGAAGATATTTCTATCAATGTATGTAAAGAGAAGCACTTAACAAATACTAGAGCATCTGGATCAGATGATGCACTTCGTTTAGTTCCACCAATCCAAATGTCATTAGAAAAAGCAATTGAATTTATTGCAGAAGATGAACTTGTAGAAGTAACACCAAAAAATATTCGTTTAAGAAAGAAAATACTAGACAACAAAACAAGAGAGAGAATGGCAAGAAGAAGTAGTGCAGAATAAGGGAAAAGAAAATGAACAAACAAGAATTAGAAAAGATCAAGCAAAAAGCTTTAGAAGATCATATCCCCATTATTATGGATGATACTTTAGAAGTGGTAGCAAAGATTTTACAAGAAGTAAAACCTAGTAGAATATTAGAAATTGGAACAGCAGTTGGCTATTCAGCCATCTGCTTTTCAGAATATTTAAAAGAAGATGGAAGAATAGATACCATTGAAAGAGAAGAGGAAAGAGCAAAACAGGCAAGGGAAAATATCAAGAAAGTAGAAGTGGAAAAGAAAATTCAAATTTATGAAGGAGATGCAGTAGAAATCTTACCAAAGGAAGTTATGATGTTGTTTTTATTGATGCAGCAAAAGGAAAGTATCCATTCTTTTTAGAGCAAGCATTAAGAATGAGCCATCAAGGAACAGTGATTATAGCGGATAATGTGTTGTACAAAGGATATGTAATGAGTGATTATAACAAACACAAACAACGTACTGCAGTTAGAAATTTAAGAGAATATATTGCAAATATAACAAATGATACAAATCTTGAAACAGAGATTTTAGAAGTGGGAGATGGACTTGCTATTTCCAAGGTTAATTAAATATTTGAATAGAGATAGTCAGTTATTTTAAAATAGCTGACTGTTTTTTCTTTTTTAAATTTTATCAAAAATAGTTCTAATACTAAAAAAAGTGAATATTTTAAAAATGAACGGGGAAAATATATGAAAATAGAGAAAAAATCTCTAAAAATATTTACTTTTTTAGGAAGGAATGGTAAAATAGATGCAAGAGGTGAAAATTATGTTGATTCAATTTAGGTTTCAAAACTATAAATCGTTTAAAGAAGAAACTGTTTTAGACATGACAGCAACATCTCAAAGAGAGCATAATGATTTTTTAATTGAAAAAAATGAAAATAGGGTATTACCAGTGGCTGTTTTTTTTGGTGGCAATGCAAATGGGAAGAGTAATCTTATTGAAGCTTTTTTTAGGATGATATATAGTATTATTATGACATATGATATTGATGAGAATCAAGATCTTGAAGCAAATCCATATATTTTTGATAAAAGTATAGATCAACCTACTGCTTTTGAAATTGTATTAGCAATAGAAGATATAGAGTATAAATATGGTTTTATTTTAGATTCAAATAAAATTCATCAAGAGTGGCTATTACAAAGGCCTTTTAAAAAGTCTTCTACAGCAAATTACAAAAAATTGTTTGAAAGAGAAGATAATGATATTAAATTATATAGTGAGTTTAAAGAGTATGAATTGCTTAAGTCATTAGTAAAAGAGAAGAATCTATTTCTTAGTATTTTGGGTAGAAGAAGGGAAAACATAGCAAAAGATATATATGGATGGGCTGCGCATACAGATTTTGAAATGTTTGACACACAAAATGATCAACGTATTTTAGAGATCCTATATTCAGATAAAAAATTATTTGAGCAAGTAAAAAGAGAGATAAAAGAAGTTGATAATTGCATTTTTAATATGAAAATTATAAAAGAAATAAATCGTTTAAATAATAAATTTATTTATAAATTGGAAACAATACACAAGATTGCTGATAAAGAATTTGAATGTCCATTTGAAATAGAGTCATCAGGAACAATAAAACTATTTTACTTATATTATAAAATATATAAAATTTTAAATAGAGGTGGAGTATTATTTATTGATGAATTGGATTCAAAAATACATTCTTTAGTATTGAAACATATTATTAGTTTATTTAATGATAGAGAAATTAATAAGAATAATGCTCAAATTGTTTTTTCATGCCATAATACTTGGCTTTTAGAGAACAAATTGCTAAGACGTGATCAAATTTGGTTTATTAAGAAGAATAACAAAGGTATATCTGAAATATATTCTTTAGCAGATTTTAAAGACGTAAGAAGTGATTTGGATTACAATAAAGCATATTTATCTGGTAAATTTGGAGCTATACCTTATATGGAGAGGAAAAAATAATGGGAACAGATAATGTATTTTATAAGGGAACTCAAAAAAGACAAAAAAGAAAAGAAGAAATTATGGAACAAAGGGCAACTACATGGCTTATTGTATGTGAAGGGGTAGTTACTGAAAAAGAGTATTTTGAAAAACTGGCACAATATATCAATGAGAATGGAGAACATCCTATAGAGGTTAATGTTATAGGAACAGGAAGGAATACGATAAGCCTTGTAAGAAATGTAGAAGATTTTTTTGCTGAAGTAGATAAGGAAGTAGGCAAAGTATATGTACCATATGAAAAGGTATGCGTAGTTTTTGATAAGGATAGTTTTGAGAAACAGCAATTTAATACGGCTATTCATATGGGAGAAGCAAAAGGATATATAGTTGCGTGGTCTAATGAATGTTTTGAACTTTGGTATTTACTTCATTTCCATTATTTTTGTACAGATTTAACTAGAGATGAATACTTTGATAAACTGGGAGAATTTATTTCTGCCCAAAGTGGTAAAAGACAAAAATACATAAAGGGAGATGTAAATAATTTTGATACAATGATGCAATATGGATCTCTAGAAAGAGCAATAAAAAATGCAGAAAGACTATTACGAGAATCCTCCTGCGAAACAAGTTATTCAAATAGAAAACCAGCTACTAATGTAGTCGAGATTGTAAAGATGCTATTAAAAGAAGGAAAATGTATTTTAGACGAAAAAAATAAATAGAGTAAAACAAATCCAGAGATTTAGTTCTCTGGATTTAATTTGTAACTAGTTTAGGTAACGCACACACGAAGCAACTGTATCTATAACAAAAATACAAGAAAGTAATTTAACAAATAGAGTTTGTGCATGATAAGGAATTTTAGATAAAATCCAATTTATTTTTTTCTTTAAAAAAGGATAGACATGATTAATAAACAAAATAGCAATAATACCCCAAGCGAAAGAATAGAAGATACTGATACGACCATTTAAATTCATAAATTCACCTGTATAGTCCCACCAATGCATAGAAAATAGAGCATCTAATCCAAAACTTACAATATACTCAAAAGCAGAAAAAATGATAGCAGCATGTAGAAATAAATGTAAATTTTTATGTTTATATTTATCTAAAAATAGAATGAGCATTAAAGCGCCATAACCATAGATAGGACAAAGTGGTCCATATAGAAAGCCTCTTTTCACAAAATAGCCTAAAGTGAAAATAGCGTAAATAGTTTCCATGAGCCAACCCATAAAAGCAAATACAAAAAAATATAAAATATAGGTTTGAACTCTAGAGAGCCTTACCTGTTTTTTAGTCTGTTTCATATAAGTTAATCTCCTTTTATTGATTATTATATTATCAGATTTTTAGTGTTTTGTAAATAAAATGTATATTTCTTATTATATACATTTTATTGACTAAGATATATAAAGATTGTATAATAGATACAGTAATAAAAGGAGAAGAAAGAAATGGAAATAAAAAACAAACCAGAATTATTAGCACCAGCAGGTTCCTTTGAAAAGGCAAAGACTGCTTTTTTGTATGGAGCAGATGCAGTATACTGTGGAACAGGAACTTTGTCATTACGAAGCAGAGCAGAAGTAGATAATGATGATTTAGCAAAAACAATTCAATATGCACACAGCATAGGAAAGAAAGTATATGCTGCTATTAATATATATGCATGGGATACCTATTATGAAGAAATTAAAAAACAAGCTAAAATGTTAAATGAGTTAAAAGTAGATGCGATTATTGCTTCAGATGGTGGAGTAATGGAAGTGTTAAAAGAATATGCACCAGATGTAGAAATTCATGTTAGTACACAAGCAAATACAGTAAGTTATCATGCAGCAAACTTTTGGTATAAGAATGGAGCAAAAAGAGTTATTTTAGGAAGGGAATTAAGCAAAGATCAAATTAGAGAAATTATGAAAAATAAAAATCTAGAAATAGATGTTGAGATGTTTATACATGGAGCAATTTGTTTTGGATATTCAGGTAGATGTTTCTTAAGCGATTTCTTAGCAAGTAGAAGTGCTAATTTAGGAGATTGTGCGCAAAGCTGTAGATGGGCATATAATGTGTATGTGGAAGAACATAATAATCCAGGAAATTTGATGCCTGTAGAACATGATGATAATGGGACATACATTTTTTCATCAAAAGATATGTGTTTGGTTAAGGAGATTCCAGAAATTATAGAGCTAGGGGTCAATAGTTTGAAAATAGAAGGAAGATTAAAAACAGAATACTATTTAGCTTCTGTGGTAAATGCTTATCGTAATGCAATTGATGACTACCTAGAAGACCCAGAACATTATGATTATACAAAATACTTAAGTGAATTGGAAAAAACGAAAACAAGAGGATTAACAACTTTCTATTTTAATGACAGAAACAATAAAGATTTTCAAGAATATGAGGGAAAACAATATAATCCAGATTATGAATTTGGAGGAAAAGTATTAGAAAATAGAGAACATAAAAAGTATCTCATTGAAATAAGAAACAAACTAACAGTAGGAGATAAGATGGAAATTTTAATTCCAGGAAATGTTGAGCCAATAGTTTTTGAGATTCAAGATTTATGGGATTCAGAAACAGAAGAAAGAATAGAGACTGTTAATCCAGGAAAAGCAGGACAAACCGTTTTGATGGAATTACCAATAGAAGTAGAAAATGGCTGGATTTTGAGAAGAAAAAAATAGAATAAGTGAAATCCTATAGAAAAGAATTGATTTCTATAGGATTTTATTATATAATACAACTTGCAAATGAATTGGAGTGGTATCGAAGTGGTCATAACGAGCTGCACTGGAACTGCAGTACCTTCTTTTTGGGGGCCGTGGGTTCGAATCCCACTCACTCCGCCAAAATGAAAGCCATACAAGAAATAAAATAGCTTGTGTGGTTTCTTTTATGAAAGATAGGAAAATATGAAAGAAGAATTAGAAGTAATAGTAGAACCATTACTAGAATGGTATCAGGAAAATAGAAGAATACTCCCATGGAGAGAAAATAAAAATCCTTATTGTATTTGGGTTTCAGAAATTATGCTACAACAAACTAGAATAGAAGCGGTAAAGCGATATTATGCACGTTTTATGAAAGAATTACCAACCATTCAAGATTTAGCAAATGTGCCAGAAGAAAAATTACTAAAACTATGGGAGGGACTAGGATATTATAACAGGGCTAGAAATTTACAAAAAGCAGCTAAAACTATAGAAGAAAAATATAACGGGAAGATACCGAATACTTATGCTGAGTTAATTACTTTATCAGGAATTGGTGAGTATACAGCAGGAGCTATTGCTTCTATTGCATATAATGAAAGGATACCAGCAGTAGATGGAAATGTACTAAGAGTGATTTCAAGAGTTACAGCTAGTGACAAAGATGTGCTATTAGCCGAAACAAAGAATGAGGTAACAGAGCAATTAAAAGTGCTTATGGCAAAACAAAAAGGAAACTTTCAGGCAGGTGACTTTAATGAGGCATTAATGGAATTAGGAGAATTAATTTGTTTACCAAATGGAGAGCCAAATTGCCAAGAATGCCCTTTACAAAAGAACTGTATTGCATATAAAGAAGGATTAACACAAGAGCTTCCTAAAAGAGAGAAAAAGCTAAAACGAAAAGAAGAAGATAAAACTGTTTTTCTTTTCATAAGCAAAGATAACAAAATAGCAGTCAAAAAAAGAGACGAAAAAGGTGTATTAAATGGAATGTATGAACTTCCAAACAAAAATGGGGAAATAGAAGACTTAGGAGATATAGAACAGATTTTAAAACAATGGAATTTAAAAAGTATAGAAACAGAACGTTTAGGAGAGTATCAACATATTTTTACACATATTACATGGAAAATAATAGCTTATAAAATAAAAGTAAAAAGAGAAAATACAGAATTTGTTTGGGTGTCAAAAAAACAGATAGAAAAGGATTATGCTTTACCAACTGCTTTTAAAAAGATAATAAAATAGGATAGAGTGTAATGAAATATTACACTCTGTTCGAACTTATTAATTTAAAAACAGGTTCAGGCAAATAGCGAGACACATCTTTGCCATAATGGATTAACTCCATAACCATACTTGAACTAATAAAACCAAGAACACCAGAACGAAAATAAATGGTATCTAGTCCTGAAATTTCTTCATTGATTTGGGCTAGATTCTCTTCAAAGGCGTAATCTGTATCGTTTCTGAGTCCGCGAATTAAAAAGTTAGCATGATATTTCTCTGCTATTTCAACAGTTAATTCTTGATAAGCAATAACTTCAGCGTTTGTAATATTTTCATTTGCTAAAGTTTCTTCCATTGCTAACTTCATTTGTTCAATATTATAATTTTTTCTTTTATTGCTATTTATTCCAATTCCTACAATTACTTTATCAAAAATTTGACAAGAAGCTTTTACAATATGTAGATGCCCATTAGTAAAAGGGTCAAAACTTCCAGAATAAAAACCTACTTTCATTTTTTATCACTCCTTTAATACATAATATCTTATTAGATATCATTTCTTTTGTCAATTATTTTTAGAATAAGTAAAACTGACGACTTAAATTTTTTTGTAAAATTTGTATAAAATCTATTGCACTTGTCTATCATATATACTATAATTATTAAAGTTAAATATTCTCCGTTAGCTCAGTTGGTAGAGCGCTCGGCTGTTAACCGATAG
>CAJUSU010000026.1 GCA_910589185.1 uncultured Clostridia bacterium | reverse complement strand
TGGTTCCTGTATATTTTGCTGTTCCATAGCTACTTTCTGATGATTTTTTAATAAAGTAACTATAACTTGGGCTTGTTGGCATTCCCCATTCTGCATCTGAGCTTGAAACTGTAACTGCCACACTATTGGTTGTCGTTGTTCCTTTTGTTACTGTTACTGTTGGAGCTCCGCCATCTCTAATTTCAATTGTTGCTGAATCCTCACCATGGTTAACTCCATCTGATGATCTTACATAAACAGTGTCATTATGTTCTAAGTTTCCTATTGTTCCATTGCATGGTAGCCATGTGCCAGAAATACTGCCTACTTGATACTCCAATTTAAATCTTGCTTCTGCATCTTTTAATACTACTTGTATGCTTGCCTTTCCAGCTGACCATGTTGTTGTTCCTACCTGTTGAATAGTTCCATACCTTAGCTCTCCTGTTAATTCACTAATAACTGTTTCGCTAGTTCCTTTGCTATTTTTGACAACAACTCTAATATTGTATATTTTATTTGGTTCTAAGTTTGTAAAATCTGCTGTCAAATCTGTTGTGTTTTGTTTTCCTGCTAATTCATGATAAGTTGTCTCATCTACAGTTTTATAATAATAACTTAATTTTCCTTCTTCTAACCTTCTTACTGTTACTTGTACTGAAATACTCTCACTTGATTTCGTTACTACTTTGATTGAACCTACTTTTGGTGGTAATTTATCTCCTAGTACAACTTCCCCTATTTCAATATTACCATCTGGAGTAACAATGATTTCTACTACACCACCATCTTTTGTATCTACTATATATACATCATTATCTCCATCTTTTTCTGGTCCGCTGTAGTCTCCTTCGTTCTCAATAATTCCAGCATCAATCAATTTATCCCAAAAGTCATCTATATCTATATCTGGATTGGTTTGTTTTCCCATCCACCAGTCCATAACAACAAATTCTATCTTTTCTCTTATTTGTGCTGTTTGTGTCTTTTCTTTTGCTGTCACAGCTTTTTGAAATATACTATTATCACCCATAACATAGTTAATAGTAATACCTGCTAGAATAAGCAAAACTACAATTGTCACTACTAACGCTATTAAGGTGATACCCTTATTCCTTTTCATATTCTCCCCCCTTGCTATTTTATTTTGCTTCTATTTTGAAATCTTTTGCATTAACACTATCTTTTCCAGTAATAATAATGTTCCATTGTTTAGTTTCTCCTGCTTTTAAATTTGGTATTGTTGGGCTTAATACATCTATTGCTTGATTATTTTCATCTAATATTGTAACCTTTACAATTTCCTCATTATGTTGTGTACTTCCTGTATTTTTTATGTCTGCTAATAATACACTTCTTCCTGCTTCATAAGTATATTGAATATTACTAATTTCTATATTGTTATATTTTTTTGTTTTATTAAAGTCATTGCTGTTATTAATTTTTGTTCCTCCATTTACATTAGTTGTATATTTTTCTGAGTTTACATTTGCTGGTGGATTTGTAGTACTTACTTGTGCATCCTTTGTTTTATCTCCTGATTTCATTGCAAATATAACTACTACTAATACAACTAGTACTACTCCTACTAATATTAAAATTCCTTTTTTCTCATTCTTTGTCATTTTTTTATCCTCCATTTTCTATTGATTTAGGCCGTTCTCACTGCCCATTTTTCATATATGGCTTTCCACATATGTTTGCCTTTCTTAATTCCTTTTGTAAAACCCTATCAGTAGAAAATGTTATTGCCATTTTACTATTTAGAAAAAGAAAGACTTATTTTTTTATATGAAACTGTCAAAAAACTATTCAAAATCCCTTATTTTACACTTTTAGATAGTTTTCGACATATTTCGTATCATTTTGTCCTCTATCCTGTGTCAATCACCCCAATTTCCGCACAAAAAGGACAGCCTATACATTTGCATAGCCTATCCTTAAAGTTTCTATATTTTATATATATTTTTTGCTCTATAAATAAAACTGGCTTTTTCATTTGCAACTCTCCTATTATCTATTCTTACGTATCACTTATTGTTGATAATATTTTAACGAAGTTGACTTCTATTTTACAAAATTAAAACAAATTGTTTTGCGTTTTTTGTATTTTTTTACGCTTTTTTGTCATGCGATTTTTTTCACTCTTAGCGTAAAGCAAAATAGAAAAGTTTTGACAAATAAATATTGAATTTTCTGGTATTTTTTTATATAATGGTGGAAAAATATATATGAGGAGTTTTTATATGGAAATTAAACATGTTTTAATAAAAGATTTATACAGAAACACAGATTCTTATATTGGAAATACAGTCCAAATTTCTGGTTGGGTTAAAACCCTACGTGATTCTAAAAATTTCGGATTTATTGAATTAAATGACGGTAGCTTTTTCAAAAATATTCAAGTTGTTTTTGATTCTGCTCTTTCTAATTTCGAAGAAGTTCGAAAATTATCTATTAGTTCTTCTATTATCGTAACAGGACAAATTGTAAAAACTGAAAATGCAAAGCAACCATTTGAATTGAAAGCAGAGAGTATTAAAATTTTCAATCAAGCAGATTTGGATTATCCACTTCAAAAGAAAAGACACTCTTTTGAATATTTAAGAACCATTTCACATTTACGTCCTAGAACCAATACATTTAATGCTGTATTTAGAGTTAGAAGTGTACTTTCTTTTGCTATTCACAAATTTTTCCAAGAAAGAGGATTTGTTTACGTACACACCCCTATTATTACTGGAAGTGACTGTGAAGGAGCAGGCGAGATGTTTAGAGTTACTACCATGGATATGGAAAAACCTGCCAAATGCGAAGATGGAAGTGTAGACTATTCTCAAGATTTCTTTGGGAAACAATCTCACCTAACAGTTAGCGGTCAATTAGATGTAGAAACTTTTGCACATGCCTTTCGTAATGTATATACTTTTGGTCCTACCTTTAGAGCTGAAAACTCTAATACAGTTAAACATGCTGCTGAATTTTGGATGATTGAACCTGAAATTTGCTTCGCCGATTTGCAAGACGACATGAATCTAGCAGAAGATATGATTAAATATATTATTTCTTATGTATTAGAAAATGCTCCTGAAGAAATGGAATTCTTTAATCAGTTTATTGATACTAGCTTATTAGAAAGACTACATCATGTAGTTAACTCTGATTTTGGAAGAATTACTTATACAGAGGCAATTAAAGAATTAGAAAAAGTAAACGACCAATTTGAATATCCTGTTCATTGGGGTACTGACATTCAAACAGAGCATGAAAGATACTTAAGTGAAAAGCTTTTCGGAAAGCCAGTTTTTGTTACTGATTATCCAAAAGAAATTAAAGCTTTTTATATGAAACAAAATGATGATGGTAAAACAGTTGCAGCAACTGATTTGCTAGTACCTGGTATTGGAGAAATTATTGGTGGTAGTCAAAGAGAAGATGACTTTGAGAAATTAGACAAACGTTTAGAGGAACTTGGGTTAAATAAAGAAGACTATTGGTGGTATATGGATTTAAGAAGATATGGAAGCTGTGTTCATAGCGGATTCGGTCTTGGTTTTGAAAGAATGATGATGTATTTAACTGGCATGCAAAATATTCGTGATGTACTTCCTTTCCCTAGAACACCAAATAATTGTGAATTTTAAAAATGTCGTACTTGGGAACACATGTCGCACAAACTAACGCCCCTAAGTGCGACATTTTTTGCTTTATTTGCCAATTCGTGATATAATATAGCATATATCTTTTTATTAAATAATGTCATTGACATTATTTAAAATTCCATATGAAAGGCTTTCGGGCTTTTTATATGTTTAAATATACAAGTTCCTATCCACATTTATTATTTTAGGAGGTTTTACACCATGAAAAAACGTCAACTTTTAGCAACCCTCTTGGCGCTTGTCCTTATGGTTTCGGCTTTGCCGATTACCGCCAGCGCCTACTACTGCGAGTTCGTGTCCATCAGTGTGGATGGCATCTTCGTTGATGATGTAGATGCCTATTTGGATGACGACAACTGCGTTCGGGTTTCTACGTCCGAAGATCTGCTTAAGATCTTCCCCAGAGAATTAGAGGACACAGTCATTGCATACGACCCCTGGGACGGTATTGTTGTCGAAGACTACGTTAATGACTTCGGCTATGAATCGCACCTGAAGGTCAGCTATGACAACGGCAAATATTTTTGCTACACCCTCTATATCTACACCGATACGAACAACAGCTGTGGAGATTATTGGTCTGGTACAGATTGGAAATATCCTGAAGTATATATCAATGGCATCTATACACCGATGTCTGATATCTATCAGTACTGGAACATTGATTTCTCCAAATACAGCACCACCATTTTTTCTGGCAACCGGGTCTATCTGAACAATGATGGCAACTCTCCGGTTGAAGTTGTGGTGAATGGGCGTCTTATCCATTTTCCTGATCAGCAGCCCATTATCATGGCTCCAGGCAGAACAATGGTGCCTGTACGTACCATTGCCGAAATGCTCGGCTTCAGAGTAGATTGGGACGCCAAGCAGAACTGTGCGGTTATCACCCAGGGAAACGACACTATGTATATCTACCCTGGTAGCACCAGCTACCTGTTCAACGGCAAATATTATACCATGGATGTTCAGCCCGTGGTGCTGAATGGAAGGACTATGGTTCCTCTTCGCTTCGTCGCTGAAGCCTTTGGATACACTGTCGACTTCCATAATGGTGACGTCTTTACCGTATTTCTGAACTCAAGGTAGTCTCTCAATTGCACGAATTTGTATGTTTTTAGTTCTTGACAGAACTAACCACCCCGTCAGCTTTCTTAGCTGACGGGGTGGTTTTATGTCGCACTGAGGGACACATGTCGCACAAACTATACATTTCACTGCGTTTCATCGCATAAATCATCTGTAGTTCGCTTTGCTTCACACAGCTGACTTAACGTCCCCTAGTGCGACATTTTTCTTCTAACATATTCATAAATCATAATACTAGCTGCAACAGATGCATTTAAACTTTCTGTTTTTCCGAAGCATTGGAATTTTCACTTTTACATCTGCCATATTCTGTATTTCCCTTGAAACTCCCTTCGACTCATTTCCAATTACTATTACTTTTTTGCGATAATCGACTTCATAGATACTTTTGCTTTCCTCTAGTGAAGTGGCCATTATTTCAAACTTATGTCTTTTTACATTTTGCAAAGTTTTCTGCAAATTCTGTGTTGTAATAATATTCATTCTAAAAATCGCTCCCATTGTAGAACGTACTACTTTAGGATTATATGGGTCTGCGCAATCCCCAGTCAAAATAATTTGCTTCAAAGCAGCGCTATCTGCAGTTCTTAAAATCGTTCCTAAATTTCCTGGGTCTTGAACTCCATCTAAAGCTAAAATAATTTCCTCATTATAATCAATGTTTTCGCTATTATCCCCTTTTTCTACTACTGCTAAAATCCCCTGTGGATTGACAACATCTGTAATACTTTGAAATAGTTTTTTAGTAACATAAATACAACTATATTTAGCAATTTCATATAAAAGGCTTTGTTCTATACTTCCATCATTATCACAATCTTCACAAACTACTATCATTTTAATAGTAACATTTTCTTCAATTGCTTCTTTTACTAGTTTAATACCTTCTACTAAATATTCTTTTGTTTCATCTCGAAACTTCTTATCTTTTAACTTTTTAATATATTTAATTTGCTCATTATCTTTACTTGAAATAATTTGCATTTTGTCACTCCTATCTAACTACATAAATTCAAAAACTCTTTTACCTTGCTGATAATCTCTTTTTCTGTACGTTTTCCAACTTTGAAAGTAACATATGGCTCAATTCCCTTCGAAAAACGAATGGCAATACCATATTGCTCATACAACTTCTCCATTTTTTCTGGCGTCATAGCTTCTCTTGTAAAATAAAAAACAATACTTTCTAACCTTTGACTAATCTTAGTTGCCCCCACTTCTCTCGCTAGTTCTTTAATTCTTGCAACTTCTAATAAGTTTTCTAACTCTGTTGGTAGTTTTCCATAACGGTCAATAACTTCATCTACTACATTTTGAATATCTTCTTCTGTTCTACATAAAGCAATATTTTGATAAATCTCAATCTTTTGACTACTATTGTCAATAAAGCTATCGGGAATATAGCTAGAAACAGATAAATCAATCTGTACATCTTGTTCTTCTCTTACTTCTATGCCTTGCATATTTTTGATTACTTCATCTAATAATTTACAATACGTATCATACCCTACTTGTTCCATATGTCCATGTTGCATCTCTCCAAGCATGCTTCCTGCTCCACGAATTTCTAAATCACGCATAGCAATTTTAAAGCCTGAGCCAAACTCTGTAAATTCTTTAATTGCTTTTAGTCTCTTATCTGCTACTTCTGATAATAACTTATCTCTTCGATACATAATGTAAGAATAAGCTTGTTTTTCTCCTCTTCCTACTCTTCCTCTAATTTGATATAGCTGTGCTAATCCTAATCTATCTGCATTTTCTACAATAATGGTATTAGCATTTGGAATATCAATTCCTGATTCCAAAATAGTAGTGCAAACCAATACATTAATTTCTTTTTTGATAAAGCTTTCCATAATTTCTTCTAGTTCTCTTCCAGACATTTGACCATGAGCAAATCCTACTTTGGCCTCTGGAACTAGATGAGAAATCTCCGCTGCTTTTTTCTCAATTCCCTCTACTTGGTTATATAGATAAAAGATTTGTCCTTCTCTTTCTAATTCTCTAGTAATAGCTTCTTGTACTACCTCTTTGTCATATTCTAATACATAAGTCTGTACAGGTTTTCTATTCTGTGGTGGTTCATAGATAACTGACATATCTCTTACTCCCACAATAGACATATGAAGAGTTCTAGGAATTGGTGTTGCTGTCATAGTTAATACATCTACATTATTTTTTAGTTGTTTAATTTTTTCTTTGTCTTTTACTCCAAAACGGTGCTCTTCATCTATAATGAGTAATCCTAAATCTTTGAAAATAACATCTTGACTTAATAATCTATGTGTTCCAACTATAACATCTACTTCCCCTAACTTTAGCTTTTTTACAATTTCATTTTGTTCTTTTTTGGTTCTAAAACGATTGAGTAATTCTACTTTCATCGCAAATTCACCCATTCTCGTTTTAAATTCCTCATATTGTTGATTGGCTAAAATGGTAGTTGGTACTAAATATGCCACTTGCTTTTGGTCCATAACAGCCTTAAAAGCAGCACGAATGGCAACCTCTGTTTTTCCATATCCTACGTCTCCACAAAGGAGTCTATCCATTGGAGTATCCTTTTCCATGTCTTTTTTCACTTCTTCAATACATCTTAGTTGATCCTCTGTCTCACTATATGGGAAGCTATCTTCAAATTGTCTTTGCCAAGGTGTATCTGGTGCATAGGCATATCCTTTTATTTTTTGCCTTTTTGCATATAGTTCTACTAAGTCTTTTGCAATTTCTTGTAAATGCTTTTTAACTTTATTAGTAGTTGCACTCCATTCCTTCCCTCCTAATTTATTTAATTTAGGGCTAGAAGATTCACCACCGCCAATATACTTTCTAACAGTATCTAAGTTATTAGTAGGTACATAAAGCATGTCATCATTTCTATATTGAATTTTAATGTAATCTTTCGTTACATCATCTGCTGTAATAGTATTAACTCCTACAAATTGCCCAATACCATGAGTCTGATGAACAACAAAATCGCCTGGTTTCAAGTCTGCAAATACTATTTTTTCTGCTTGTTTAAAGCTATTCGTCAACTTCTTTCTTTTTGGTTGTACCTCAAAGCTAGCCTCCATACTAACAACTACTAAACCAATATCTACATTTTCAAAACCACTCGATAAGCCACCTAAAGTAACAATAATTTTCCCTGATTTTGTTGCTACCTCTTGTTTATTCTCTGTGGTTTGTTCCTGCCAACTAGGCTCATAACGGTAGTTCATCTCATGTTCTTTTAAAATATCACATACCTTTTTGCTATTTAATTCATTTCCTGTCAATAAAATAACTTTCTTTTTTTCTTTCTGATAAATCTTCAAATCCGAAAGTAACATTTCTAGTTCTAAACTATGAAAATGAATTTCTCTAGTATCAAAATGAAATTTTGTCATATTCTTTAAAATGTCATTTTGCTCTAAGTATAGTATTTGTTTTTGCTCCAAGTTATATTCAAAATTACTCATATTTTGAATTGCTTCTGGTACAAATCTTTCTTTTTCAATTAAAGAATCTATCAAATGATTATTATCTAAAATAATATTTTCTTGTCTTTGACTTATTTTAGAGTTTTCATCTAATACAAGCAAATATTCTTTTGATAAATAATCTAAAAAGTTTTCTTGCTGTTCATAAAATTGATTAAAATATTTATCAACTTTGCTGCTATACATACCTTGCTCAATTAGTTCTATATCTTCTTTTTCTTCTGGGTACTTTTCTCTTATTTTGCTTACAGCTTGTTTCACATCTTTTACTAACAATTCATGTGCTGGAAAAATGATAATACTCTTTAACATTTCTGTTGATCTTTGAGAAGCAAGTTTAAAATAGCGAATAGAGTCTACTTCATCTCCCCAAAACTCAATTCTCACTCCAATATTTTCAGAGAGCCCTACATCTAAAATACCACCGCGAATAGAAAATTGTCCTTTATTTTCTACTAATTCATTTCGTTCATATCCTAGCTCTACCAAAGTATTCTTTAGTTTCTCTAAAGAATATGGCTTACCAACTGTAAACTCTACCATATCTTGATAGAGTTCTTTTTTTGAAATCATATTTTGCATCACGGTTTCAATTGTAGTAACTACAATAATCGGTCTTTTTTCTTTTTGAGCTAGTACCATTTGATTTAGTACTGCGATTCTTTCATATGGTAAATCCTTGCTTTGTGCCACATAGTCATACGCCGCAACTTCTCTTTTCGGAAAATACCATGCTTTTTCTCCAAACTTTTCAATATCTTGGCATAATTTTTTTGCCTGTATTTCGTTATAAGTTAATAAACAGATTGATTGTCTTAACTCTTGGTATAATGTTACTAAAGTATGTACTTTTTCTACGTCAACTAAGCCCGATAAGGCTATCGGGCTTGTTTTCTTTTTTATCTCATCTATTACATCTTGAAATTTCTCTGTTTTTATTAATTCTTGTATCATTTGAATTTCCTTCTATTTTATTGATACTTGTAAAAGTATATCATTTTTAAAGAAAATTATCAATAATTTATTTTAGAGTACACAAAAAAATTCCTTAAATCTTATATTTAAGAATACTATATAATCTTATTGGTTTGGATTTTTTATAGAAATTAATTTTTAGAAATTAAAATTATTTATAGATTTGCCCTTGATTGTCGGCTCTTGTAACTATGACAATTAATTCGTTTTGATTCAATTCGTAGATAATTCTGTAGTTTCCTACTCGTAACCTATATTCATTTTTACAACCTGCCAGCTTTTTTACATCTCCATTAGGCAGGTTATAAATTGCTTTATAAATTCGTATTCTCTGTGTCTTATCCTGCTTTTCTATAAATTTGAGGGCTTTAGGTTTAATCCTTATCTTGTAAATCATCTACGTTCAGCCCCTCTCTTTTTAATATTTCTTCTATAAAAATAGCTTCTTCGCTTTCCTTTTTATTTACTGCTTCATCTTCTGTTAAATAATCTAAATACATTACTTTTTCTGTGATATCCATATTTTTCAATATTACTGTTGGCTCTAGTTTCAAAAGTTCTGCATCTATAGCCTTTTCCATCAAATTTTTAACTGAATTCAAACATTCTAGATTCAACTTCGGTATCATTTTAATAACATCTTTAATTGTTTGTATCTGTAATTCTGACATAGCTTTACTCTCCTTTCTTATATTTGTGTTTATTATAACAAAGCTTAATACATTTTTCAATTACTTTTCAAGTGAAATCAGAAACTTTTTATAAAACACACACCCTGCATTTCTGCGGGGCGTGTTTAAGAAATTTCCTTCCTTCTTGCATTCCCCTTATTTAGGGAAACGGCCTCTGCTTGTGTTCTCATCAAGCAGCTTTCTCACCTTTTGGTACAAGGCGTAATTTCGCTTCTTCAGCCGTACAGTATCGCTGTGCACCGTAGACTTTGAAATTCCGCAAGGGCCTGCTGCCTGTCTTGTGGTGCACTTGTGTGCAATCATATACCTCCCGGTGTGTTCACACCGTTCATCAGGGCTAAGCTTCATAGTAGGAAACCTCCTTCGTAAATTCTTGGCTAGCCAAGTTGCTATTACTATATCACATCTTCTCTCATTTTTCTACTATTTATAGCCATTCTCCATATTTTTTAATATATTCTTTTTTCACAATGCTTGCAATAAAACAGTATAAAATTGGAACCCCTATAATAACAATAACAATATATTTTAGCGGAATCGCAGTTAAGCCTAATAATGCCCCTAATGGTGTAAATGGCACAACTATTGCGATTAAGCTTAATAATATAGATGTTGCATATACAGCATAAGAACTATTACTCTGTATAAATGGCACTTTTGCAGTTCTAATAATATGCAATCCAACTAAATTAGAAACTACTCCATAAGAAAACCAAATAGATTGAAAAATTGCCGCTTCTCTAATCTGAAATCCAAACCATAAAATGACAAAAATAAATAAATCAAATATTGAGCTAGTTGGCCCCATCCACAACATAAAATGCTTGATACTATTCATACTCCACCTTTTTGGTCTTTGTAAATATTCATGGTCCACATTATCATAAGGAAGGGATAATTGCCCTATATCATATAGTAAGCTTTGGACTAATAGTTGAATAGGAGTAATTGGAAAAAATGGTAGGAAAATACTAGCGATCAAAATAGATAGTACTTCTCCAAAATTAAAGCTTACTGCCATTTTAATATATTTTAGTAAATTACCAAAAGTCTTTCTTCCCTCTATTACTCCATCTGTTAGTACATTTAAGTTCTTCTTTAATAAAATAATATCCGCTGTTTCCTTTGTAATATCTACTGCTGTATCTACTGAAATTCCTACTTCACTGTTTTTAAGTGATGGGGCATCATTAATTCCATCTCCCATATAGCCTACAATATTTCCCTGCTCTTTTAATACACGAACAATCCTTGCCTTTTGAATAGGTGAAAGTTTAGCAAATACATTTGTCTTTTTCAAGAGCCTTGCTAGTGCCATATCAGATAGTTTATCTACTTTACTCCCTAACACAATTTTGTCTGTATTAATGTCAACCTTTTCACAGATTGCTTTTGTAACATATTCATTATCTCCTGTTAATACTATAACACGAATTCCATCATGATTTAATCTTGCAATTTCTTCTCTTGCGCTTTTCTTAGGAGGATCTAGAAATCCTACAAAACCAATTAGTGTCATTTTGTCTTCATCTTTTTTTGAAAAAGCTTTTTTTTCATTTATTTCTTTTACACAAACTGCAATAACTCGCAATCCATTTTCATTTAGTTCTTTTGTCATTTGCTTTATTCTTGATTTTATTTCACTGGTCATAGGTTTTACTTCTTGCTCTAACACTGTATTACAAATACTTAAAGTTTCCTCTACAGCTCCTTTGGTAATCATGATTCTTTTAGGTATTTTTTCTTTCTTAGTAGCTAGAATAACGGATAGCCTTCTTCTGGAAAAATCAAAAGGCACTTCATCTATTTTCACATAATCTTCTGCAATATTCTGTATTCCACTTTCTGTTATTCTGTTAATAACTGCTTCATCAATATTTCCTTTTAATCCTGTTTGAAAATAAGAATTTAAAAATGCTGTTTCTAAAACCTTATTATCTTCTTCCCCTTCAAGGTTCAAGTATTTCTCTAATACAATCTTATCCTCTGTTAGTGTTCCAGTTTTGTCTGTACATAAAATATTCATAGCTCCAAAAGACTGAATACTATCTAGCTTTTTTACAATTGTCTTTTTCTTAGACATATTCATGGCGCCTTTCGCTAAACTAGAGGATAAAATAACTGGTAATAGTAATGGAGTAATTCCTATTGCAATAGCTACAGCAAATGTAAAAGCTGTTAGTGTATCATGTTTAAAACTGTTTATTAAAAATGTAATAGGAATTAATACTAACATAAATCGAATTAATAACTTACTTACACTCTCTATCCCCTTTTGAAAGTTTGTCTTTGGCTTGCTTTGTTCTATCGTTTGCGCTATTTTGCCAAAATAAGTATCATCTGCAATTCTAAAAACAATTCCCTTCCCTGTCCCACTCATAACATTGGTTCCCATGAAGCAAATCGTATCTAAATCTGTAATATCCTCTATCTTTTTGTTTTGCGTCCTTTCCACTTTTCGTACACTATCTGATTCTCCCGTCAAAGAAGATTGCACTACATATAAATCTTTTTGTTCTACAATTCTCAAATCCGCTGGTATAAGCTCTCCTGCAGATAATAAGACAACATCTCCAATTGTAATTTCATCTAAATATATTTTTTCTTCTTTTCCATTTCTTAAAACAGTAGTCTTGACTGCTACTAACTTTTTTAATTTTTCTGCTGCTTTGTTCGATTTAAATACTTCAAAAAACTCTAAAAAAGTGCTAATCACAATTAAAGCAATTACTACTACTAAATTTGCATAGCTAGGCGTTTCTGGTAAAATAATATCTATATAAAGCAATACAAAAGCAATTCCTAATAAAATCAAATTAAATGGACTAAAAAAACTTTGCCACAAATAATGATACCATTTCTTCTCCTTTGCTTGCTTCATTTGATTCTTTCCATATCTTTCTTGTCTTTTAGCAATTTCTTCTTGAGATAAGCCACTAAGTGAAAATTGATTTTTTTGTAAAAACTCCTCTACACTACTACTATTTATTTCTCCATAAACTTTTTGAATATCTATTTTTTCCTCTTGCTCTTGCTTGAACATAATTTTCTCCTTTTTTGCATATATTTTTTCTTAAGTTTATTGTGCTACTTTTTTCAAGTTTTATACAATTTGTCCGATTGGGGACGTTAGTTTGTCGGACATTTACATAATTTTGTCCGACAAACTAACGTCCCCAATCGGACACTAAGGAGAAACAATATGATAAAAAATTTAGAAATGTCTAATTTAACCAGATTTGAACATATTCAAAATAAAAACAAAATTAAAATTTTGGTGTATTCTCTCAAACGAAATGGTATAACTATTTTGTTTTGTTTATTTACTCTTTGTTTGGTTTTGTTTTCTAGAACCAACTTATCTGCTGCGAAAAATGGACTTATTCTATGGGCTACTGCTGTTGTCCCATCGTTATTTCCATTTTTTGTTGCAACAGAAATGCTAAGTTATACAAATGTTATTTCTTATTTAGGCAAATGGCTAACTCCAATTATGCGTCCTTTATTTGGCGTTCCTGGTGAAGCAGCCTTTGCCTTTATCATGGGACTAATTAGTGGCTACCCAGTAGGTGCTAAAATTGTTTCTAATTTTATAGAACAGGGAGTTTGTAACAAAGAAGAAGCTGAAGGAATGCTTGCTTTTACTAATAATTCTGGTCCCCTATTTATTATAGGTACAGTTGGAATTACTTTGTTTGGTAATACTACTATCGGTATTTTACTTTTAGTTACTCATATTTTAGCTTGTGTTAGTGTTGGCATCATCTTAAATTTCTGTACTCACCGAAAAAGAAAAAACGAATTTAAACCTTCTTATTCTTCAGCTAGCAGTCATCCTATTAAAAAGCAAAACACTACTACTCCCTCCTTTTCTTCTTTAGGAGAAATTTTAGGCAGCAGTATTAAAAATGCAACTTCTACAATCTTACTAATTGGAGGATTTGTTGTACTATTTTCAGTTGTCATTTCTATTTTAAACCAGAGCCACTTATTAGACACCATTTCTCACATTTTTGAGCCTATATTTTCTTTACTACATACTCCTAGTGAATTTTGCAAACCTCTACTTTCTGGAATTGTAGAATTGACAAATGGCGTTAGTTTAATTGCCGGAATTCCTACTAAAAATCTTTCTATCAGTATTATTTTTAGTGCCTTTTTATTAGGTTTTGGGGGCTTTTCGGTATTACTTCAGGTATTTAGTATTGTTAGTAAAAGCGGATTATCTATCAAGAAATACGCTTGTGGCAAATTACTACAAGGTCTTCTAGCTGCTTTGTATACAGGTCTTGCTATTCAATTTATTCCTTTTTTGCAGTTTAATCTATAATGTCATGTCAGAAAAAGGAACGTCCCCAACCTGACAAATTGTAATATTTTAGAATTTACAGAATACTATTTTATTAACAGAAAGGATGATTTCTTATGGATAAAAATGATATGAACTTTAATTTTCCGCCTTATATGAACTATGATATTGGTTGTGATCCAATTATGGGTGATCCTAACATGTTTAATCCTATGATGCAATATGAACAAGGCTTTATGTATTATCGCTATTTGACACAACAAGTAGAATATAAAATTAAATGTAAAGAGTATGAAAAAATGTGCGGAAATTCTAGAAATGAAAGAAGGGTGGAATAATTATAATTAGCAAAAAGATGTAACTAAATAGTTACATCTTTTCTACAAAGCTAATTAATAATTTTTTGTATATCGTTTTTTAATTCAGCATCAATGTCATTAAAATCTATAATAATCAAAAATTCTTTAATACTTTCCTTCTCATCTTGTCCTAGATCTTCACTCATATATATATCTATAAATAATTTAGTTAATTCTCTTTGTTCATTATTAAATTTTGATGTTGCTTCTTGTTTTTCTATGCTATTAATAAGATTATCAAATTGATCCTTTCGATTATATTTCACTGCAATTTTTTCCAATTTATCTTCCAAAACTTTACTAGTGTTGTTTGAATTTGGATTTGTAATAATTATTTCCTGTTCTTTTTCTTTGATATTCGAGTAATTTTTTTGTGCTAAATCTCCATTACTATCATATTGTTGGTCTATCTCAAATTTTTCATTTATTCGTTCTTCTCTAGTTTTACCTTGTTCCACCCTAAAAACAGCCGAACCAATTACTAAAGTATCTGCAAAATCTTCAATTTCAATGTTTGGACTATTAGCAAGAATAATTACTGGTACAATTAAAACCAACATTATAATTATTATAAATAAAACCACCTTCGACTTTTTCATATTTTTTTCCTCCTTACATCTGATAGAATATAAAATATTCGTTCGGTTTGCTTCTTGCCAAATCTATCAATTTTACATTGCATTTTACCGTATTAAGAGCATCCGAATGATACGCTAATAAATAAGTATCATTTACATAGTCCAATTCATGAACATACATTGTATGATAAGAATCTCCAAGAACCCCCAAAATAGAAGATTCTGCTATTTGAATAATATCACCAGATGTTATAGATAATTGCCACACGCTTTCGTTATTTGCAACTATTTCAGAGCCCTTTAAATAGGTAATCCTTTTTGGTTTCCATACATTAGCAAACTCTTTCGCACTCATCCAAGGACTAGTCTTTGGAGCACATAATTCCCACGAAGCATCTAATTGATTTCTATCAGTAGGTTCAGAATAATTTCCATTTTTTCTATAAACCTTCCAATTTCCACTATAATGTTGTGTTCCGGCTGCTAACATACATTGAGAAGCAAAATTTGTGCAGTCACCACCGGCAAATGTAGCATTTGGATAAGCCTGAACGTATTTATTATAATTTACTTTAGCATATTCCACACCGAAACTAGTATCTTCTTTTATAGGCTCTAAGATCCATTCATCATTGCAACTTTGGTTATAATCGTATTGAAAGACATTCCCTCCATTAGAACAACTTTTTTCTTGTACAGTAATCACTCTACTATAATTACTTGGTCCCGTCAAAAATCCAACTGTTTGATTTGCCTTTGGGCTCATACCTATCTTAAATTTTTGCGCAGCACTAGTATTTGGACTCCATATTTGAAGATTTACACCATTGCTCCCATCTTTTCCACCGTTAATATCTAATACATAGTTAATATATGTTTTACCATCTGTTGTAGTCATGCCAACCATTGATCCAATCATAAAAGTTCCATCATCTTGTGGTGCTAAAAACCATTTTTGCGAAGCTGTTCCATTAAATTCATATTGTTGAACATTAGTTCCTTGTGCTGCAATTCCACCACTAACATCTAAATATCTTCCACTATAAGCATTTTTTATATAAAACCATTTGTTTTTAACCATTGCATTTGTAATACCTGCATGACTCGGCTTCGTAAATATAGTAAAATTACACAATATAATAACTAATATTAATAGTAATTTAAAAACTCTCTTCTTCATTCTTATCTCTCCTTTTATTTTTTATATACTAGTATATTTACTAGTATAATAACACAAATATTTATGTTATAAATAAAAGTAGAAAAAAATAGAAAATAATTTCCTAATTAACTATTACTATAGTATCATAACTCAAAGTAGATGTCAAACAAGCTCATATTAATTATGTAGACCAAAAGTGGAAAAAGACAGAAAAAAATGGAAAAATATATAATTTTAGATCTTTTACTTTTATATACTTATGTGCTAAAATATTAATATCAAAATTTTAAGTTTTAAATAAGGAGATTATTAATACTATGAGAACAGTTATAATTGCTGATGATGATCTAGCTTGTGGAAAAAGCATCCTAAATTCACTAGAGAAACTAAGTAAAAATATAAAAGTAGTTCGGACTAGCTACAGACGGAGAGGAAACTTTAGAAATGGTAAATCACTTACAACCCAATTTTCTAATTTTGGATTTAAAAATGCCTGTCAAAAATGGTATTGAAGTTTTAGACGAATTAAAAAATTTTAAAAACTGTAAAACCAATGTTATTTTAATTTCTGGCGAATGTGAATTACTTAGTAGTATACAATTAATGAAATATCGAAATATTACAAATATAATTACTAAACCATTTGATTCATCAATGTTGTATCATTGTATAAATTCTTTCGATTCTGACAGTTTTGACATTTCAAAGATTTCTATAGATAATTTATTACATGAATTTCACTTTAACTTTTCTAGTAAGTCCTACCTATATTTAATAAAATGTATTGAGAAAGCTCTTTATAGACCATTAGTGTTACAAAATATTTACCGAGAAATCGCTATTGAAGAACACACAAGCGAAGAAAAAGTAAAATGGAGAGTTGAAAAATTAGTTTCTTCAATGAATCGCTTTACTCCAACTGACACTTTAAAAAAATACATACCGCAGTATACAAATATTTCTCCTAAAATGTTTATTTATACAATTGTTCACATTTTAAAGAATAAAACTAAAAGTTCATAATTATAGGCTTTATAAATTATCTACATATAATAATAGTAATCTTTCAACTATATTGAAAGATTACTATTATTTTTTTACTATCAATTATTTTGGTAGCGACGGTGGGGCTCGAACCTACGACCTACCGGGTATGAACCGGTTGCTCTAGCCAACTGAGCTACGTCGCCATTT
>CAJUSU010000025.1:20169-21249 GCA_910589185.1 uncultured Clostridia bacterium | reverse complement strand
CTTCTATACTATTTATTTTTGGAAATAGCTTTCCTGCTTCTCCTATATATTCTATTTGTATGTCTTTTGGATTTTCTTTACTTGGTACCAACTCTATTTGAAAAATATGTCCTGGTTTTGTTGTTACTAAATATGATCCATCTTCATTGTCTGTTACATCTGTGTCTTTATCTTCAATATATTCTTGCTCTTCTATATATTCAAAATATTCGTCTGCATCAAATGTTCCTAATCCATTGATAAAGACTGGCTCTTTTGCTAGCTCTAATCTTTCCTGCCAACTTGCGATATCTGTTTTTAGCTTTGCATCTGATGCTTTTTTGAAAATTCCATTATCTGACATAACATACATGATTGTAATGCCTGCTAGAATAAGTAAAACTACAATTGTAACCACTAATGCAATTAATGTTATACCGACTATTATAACTATCCTTTACTTTTTTACATTTTGGTTGCCTTCTAAATTCAATATTTTTTTCTTTCATTTGCACTCCTTCTTTTCTTCTTACGTATATTCTTTACCCTTTTGGTAGACTTATTCATTGTTTTGTATATTTTTACTTGGATACTTCCGAATATATTTTTATTTTAACAATCTATATCTTAACTTGTCAATAGTTTCTATTTACTTTCCACGATTTTAATAATATCTGCAATATAGTCACCTATAACAGGAATATTTAACGTAACTATTTTTTGAAGTATGATTAATAAAATGGCAGTTAAAATGGTAAAGCCAATTCCGATTCCAATTCCTTTTGCCATGCCTGACAATAAATTGCGAAGCAGCAACTGTTTCTTATTTCCCAACAATTCTGCTATCTCCAATATATTATTTTTTGTTAAAGTTCGATTAAGCTGTTCTAGATTTTTTAATAGTAACTTTTCCATTTTATTTTTTCGAAACATGAAAAAATCCTCCACTACTTATGTTGGAGGATTTTTCATTTTTTATTCATGATTGTTTATCATATTGTTTCCTTCTTGTGCTTTATTATCATTCTTTTGGTTTTCCTTTTTCTGTTCTTCTTGTAATTTTTCTAATTTGTCAATCAGCTCTTGCAATTTATTCATGTC
>CAJUSU010000025.1:0-20159 GCA_910589185.1 uncultured Clostridia bacterium | reverse complement strand
CCTATCATTTCCCAGTTGTTATTTTGATTAGACTTTTTCAAATTTCCATTTGCTTTTACAATTGCTTGAACTAAACCTTCTATTGTATCTGTACTTTCCACTTCAATATCTACTGCATCTTGTGACAATAAATTATCTAAAGCTTCTTTTAAATCATTTCCAATTGCCACTTTATTACCAGATGCTACCACAATTTTCTTTAACATTGGTGTAGAGTTTTCTTCATTAATATCTTGTTGATAAATTGTTTCTACATATAGTAATGAGTTATTAATTGGAACAATGATCATATTTTTACTAATTTTAGTTCCTGCTACATTGAGGCTCGCAATCTCTTTTGAAATTCTTTCATCTTGCTCTAATTGTGTATCAATTTGCATTGGTCCTAAAACATTACTATCTGTTGGATATTTATATAATGTTAATTTCTTTTCTCCATTTTCACAAGTTCCTATCAAATAAGCTGTTAGATTTTGCTTTTCATATGGAGTATATGGCAATACTAAACCTAAGGTAGGTTTATCATTATTAACTGTTTTTACCATAGTATAATATGGTTTCATGATTGTTCCTGTTTTTGATAAAACCTTGCTAGTATTATGTGTGGCTATTTTCCAAACATCATCTTCACGATATAGTACATCAGTTTGAATGTTATGATATCTTTGCATAATTTGTGCTTGTACATTATATAGAAATTCTGGGTATACAAATTGACTACTAATATCTGCTGAAATGTTTTCATCTTTGTCTACAAATAAATCTGGATACATTTTTTGATAAGCCATAATAATCGGATCAGTTCTATCTGTGATGTAAAATTGAATCGTTCCATCATAGCTATCTATTAATACTTTAACTGAATTTCTAATATAGTTTAATTCTAATTTATCTAAAATACTTTGTTCTTGCAAAGTTATTCTTTGTGAGTATGGATAATTATTAGAAGTTGTATATCCATCTAATACCCATACTAATTTTCCATCTTTATTTGTTACTAAGTATGGTTCTTCATCATATAAAATATAAGGCAATAAAGTTTTTGCTCTTTCTACAATATTACGATTAATTAATATTTTACTATCTTTATCTACATTTCCTGAGAATGCAAGTTTTAAGTCTTTTTCTTTGATAGCCAAAATAAATCTATCTAAAAAGTTCAAACTCAATCCAGCATTTCCATTATAAGTATTTGTTGCATTCTCTGCTTTAGTAGATTCTGCAATTGGATAATCAAATTCTTTTTTATCTTTACTATTTGTTACTACAGTGTCATTAGTTTCTAATCCAAAATAAATTCTTGGTTGATTAATAGAAACAATGTCATTTGAATGGCTTGCATAATCTTTTTGCAAATCTATTAAATTTCCTTTTTCGTCTACTGATGTAGCTGATGTAAGAATAACACCATAACCATGTGTATATTCATATGTTTTGTTATTATAAGTTCTTGTTGAGCTACTAATCTCTCTAGGAGATATATATACTAATTGCTGCACTCCATTGACACGATAGCTTGCAATTTGCGTTGTACCATATGTATAATATCCTTTATTAGTTTGTAAAGTATTTAAGTTCTTTAAAACAGTTTCTTTATCTATCATAGCAATATTATTGATGGTTTCTTCATTTTGTTCTACTTTTTCTGCAGTAATAGTTTCACTTTCTCCTAAATTAATCTCATCAATATGAATGCCATAAGCTTGTTTGGTATAATTGATGTTTTCTTTAATATACTCTTGCTGTTTATCTAAAGCATTAGAGTTAACAAATATTACTTCAAATACTACTAAAACTAATAACATGCCAATTAAATATGTTGGTACTGTTGCTAGTGACAAGATAACTCTTTTGGTGTTTTGCTTTTTAAAAGCTCTTACTGCACTTAATACTGCAATAATAATAACAATGCTTAAAATGCGGTATCCCCATAATTTGATAGTAACCTCTGAAATTCCAGCTCCATATAAAGCATAATTGTCAATTTCATTTAAATTAATAAATCTTTGAAGTCCTACATTATGTGTTTCTATAAAAATATATCCTGCTACTAAAAAAGCTATTAAAACAACATTTCTACAAAGTAACTTGATAAGAGAACTTTTCTTTAAGGTCTCTCTATCAACTCCTTCAAAGAATAAATTAAAGGTAAGTATATAGTAAACCACTGTGTAGATAGTTAGTCCAACTACAATAAATAATCCATATTGAATTAAAAATTTAATAAATGGTTGTCCAAAAATAAAGTAACCAATGTCATACCCCAATACTGGGTCAGTCATTTCAAATGCTGCACTATTCATAAATAACATTAGTTTTTCCATGATAATGTTTGTAGTAACAAAGCTGATAATAATGGAAAGTATAAATGCTATGGATTTATTTGGCATTTTAGGCATAGGCTTTTTTTCTTGCTCAAAAAATGGTAATAAACCTTTTTTTATGCTCCTATTGGTTGCATATATCATAAAATATAAAAGTACAAAAGTAATACCAAACGTGGCAAATCGATAAGTTAGATTTTGCCAAAAAATACTTAAATATTCTTGTCCTAATTCTAATGTTTCTAAATATTCTCCTCTATAAATAATATACAATACAATTATTGCTAATAGCAAAAATGCTAATACTATCCATTTTCTTTTCTTTCCTTTTTTCGGTTGGTTATTTGAATTTTCTTTTGTATTTATTGATTTATTTTGTTCTTCCAATCTGAATTCTCCTTTCCAACTTAACAAAATTTATTTTCTAAATTAATGCTTTAACAAAATCTTCACTTTCAAATACTTGCATATCATCTATTTGTTCTCCTACACCAACAAATTTTACTGGCATTTTGTTTTCTGCTACAATTCCAATCACTACTCCGCCCTTTGCTGTTCCATCTAATTTTGTTAAAATCAAGCCATTAATATCTACTGTTTCTTTAAATGCTTTTACTTGTGAAATAGCATTTTGTCCAGTAGTGGCATCTAATACCATTAATACTTCTTTTGCTGCATTTGGTAGTTCCTTATCAATTACTTTTTTAATTTTTATAAGCTCATCCATAAGATATTTTTTATTATGCAATCTTCCTGCTGTATCGCAAATTAAGACATCTGCTTGTTCCTTCTTTGTAATTTGAATAGCATCATATACAACAGAAGCCGGGTCTGTTCCTTCTTCCTTCTTAACAATTTCGCAATTAGCACGATTAGCCCAAATTTCTAATTGTTCTACAGCTGCCGCTCTAAAAGTATCTGCTGCTGCTATTACTACTTTTTTTCCATCTTGTTTTAAACGATTTGCTATTTTTCCAATAGAGGTAGTTTTCCCTACTCCATTTACACCAACTACTAAAATAACAGAAGGATTTGTTTCTAAATGTAAAGAATTGTCTACTTCGTCTAAAATTTTTTGTATTTCTTCTCTTAATGCATTTTTTACGCCCTCTTCATCTTCTATTTTCTCTTTTTTTATTCTTTCTCTTAAATTTCCAATAATTCTAGTAGATGTTTCTACTCCTACATCTGACATAATCAGTGCCTCTTCTAATTCTTCTAGCAATTCTTCATCTACTTTTCTAAAATTACTGAAAACATTGTTCATTTTTTCATCAAATGAACTTTTCGTTTTGCTTAATCCTTGTTTTAACTTATCGAAAAAACCCATTTTCTTCTCCTTCTTTATCTTGCCTGATAGTCTACTTTGTCTTTCTCCCAAGAATTTGGTTGATACACAGTTCCTATAAACCATATTTCATCTGTCTTTTTATCTCTAATCATATACATAAATGGTCTGTCAAACTTAACTTCTTCTGGTTCTTCTTCTCTTATCATAGCATTATCTTTTATCGCAAATATTGTAACAGCTGCTGCTTTTACACCTTCTTCTGAAAAATCAATATCTGCTTTGTGAAGAGCATCACTCACATGAAAATCTGTATCTGCCATATTAGAAAAATTAGCTAAGCTACTGTTAAAGGCATCTATAATCCCTAAGCTCATGAGGTCCTGTTTTAATTTTAAAGAATAATCAAAAGAAAACTTAGGTACTTTAATTTCTATTCCTGCATTTGCTTGGGATGCTGGTTTTAGCTTCTTAATAACTTGATTCATGTCATTCATTTTAATATTTTTGATATAGTCTGATAAATTTTCATTTGGCATAATTGCTATAAATTCCAATTGTGTATCATCATATTGTTTCAAATCCATAGAAATTGCTGTCATATTAGTATCTTTATAGTAAGAAACATCTTCTCTTTTACTTTCTCTTTGCATCATAGTAGCTACCATTTTACTACCATCTTCTAAATTAAATTCTTCTCCATGAGTCTTCTCAGGAGTAAATGCAGTTTGCCATTCCATATCAATTGCTAATGCATTAATCAAAAGAATTCTATTCATTCTCATTTGATTATCTTGTAACATATTTTTAATAATGCCCATTGTCTTATTTTCAATCCATTGGTTGACATTTCGCGCATTTTCAAAAGTATCATAATTAACTTCAGCATTATATTTTTGTATCAATGTGTTTTGATAACTTTCTTTCATATATTGTTTATAATCATTTCTAATATAAATAGCATTTGCAAAAGATAATACATTATCTTTATTGGAATATTTCGTTAGTTGCATTTCCCCAATTACATTATCTATTTGCTTTTTTGTATTACCACTTGCGCCTTCATTTAGCATGTTCAAAGCATATTTAATAGATAGTGGACTATATATCATATTTTGTTTTTGATTTTCTAATTTCAAAAAGTCAATTGGAAATTCTGAAATTTCTTGTGTTATTTGAACTGGTATATCTGTATTCTCCACATCATTATTTTGAACAATATTGTTATTGACAATTGGTTGACTAGGCTCTTTATTAGAACCTCCTAAAATAACAATTGCCATAATAACTAATATAACAACAAATATAATTACTGCTGTAATAATAATAGCAGATAATTTAATTTCTTTTTTCTTTGGCTCTTCTTCAAACAACATATTTATTTTCTCCTTTGTTTATAAATTTTTCCTATTATATCATACTTTTGCATATTGTAAAAGGGGTTAAGGTGTTTTTAAGAAATATATTGAAACAGCTAAAAAGCCACCAAACTTTGGTGGCCTTCTAGTGTAACACTTAAATTTACTACATCATTTCCTTAAAACAATGGCTCCATATGGCATAAGCCTTTCTTGTCCAATCTCTCCAACGCTGAAAATAACCTCTGCATTTTGATACTCTTTTGGAAGATGCAGATTGGTTTCATGATGCGTTCTGCTTGCAACTACAAGAAGAGATGTCCCCTCAGAAATTCTCTCATATACAAAGTGCTCTTTGGAAATTTCCTTTATCTTACACTCTGCTGTTTTCAAGAACTCACATTTTGACCTTGCTGCTAACATCTTCCGAAAATAGGATAGTAGGTCTTGGTCCTCTTTTCCCCACGGAAACGGAGCTCTGTTGGCTAAGTTATGAATTCCTTGCAGTCCCACTTCGTCTCCATAAAAAATCGAGAAAATCCCAGGAAGAAATGCAAGTGCAACTAAATAACTTTTCAGTTTTTCCTTGCCGAATTTATATTCCTCCTTTGTCAGGCTATGGTTTTTAACAAATTCTGATGCATTACCATAATCTAAGTCCCAACTATGGCCTTTTCTGGGATTAAACGAATTGGTTGCAAATAGCTCAATCGCCCGTGAAATATCATGCGTAGAAGTAAAATTCATCATGGTGTCAATGGTATCTTTAGGGTACTCTGTGAAAATTTCGTTTAGCGTATTGCTCAGGTCTTGCATATTTTGATAATTGTAGTACCCAATTAATGGACTAATCAAATGATAGTTCATGATAGAATGCATGCCTTTTCCAGACTTAAGGAATCCCCTGTTTCTCCTCATTGGATTATCCCATTGTTCTCCAAAAAGGAAACCGTCTGGCTTATTTCTTCTTACTGCCAAAAGGATTCTCTCAATCATCAAATCCGAGAGTTCATCAGCAACATCCAATCTAATTCCGTCAATGCCACATTCAAACCACCGGTCAATGACACCGCCTACTCCTGTAACATACTCTATCCACTCTTCTGATAAAGTATCACATTCTGGAAGGGTCTTATGTCCCCACCAAAAATTAAAGTACTTGGTTCCATTATGCCATGTCTGCCGATAAAAGTTTTTGTAGGGCGAATTCGGATTATGATATGCTCCTTTATCTCCATGTTCTGCAAACTGGTCAAAATAAATACTTCTGTTACCAGTATGATTGAAAACACCATCTAGGATAATCCTAATCCCCCTTTTGTGTGCTTCTTTGCATAACTTCTTCAAATCTTCCTTCGTGCCCAGGAACGGATCCACTTGAGTATAATCAATCGTATCATATAAATGATTTGACTGTCCATAGCAAATCGGATTTAGGTAGATAACAGATACACTGAGACTTTGAATGTAGTCTAATTTATCAATTATCCCTAAAAGATTACCTCCATAGAACTCTGTATTCCATTCTCCTGCTTCGTTAGGCCCCAAAGGAACTTTTTCTTCCCAGTCTGTCATCACCCTTCTTCCTTGAATTTCTGGTATTTTTACTGATGCATTACGGTAAAACCGGTCTGGAAATATTTGGTACATAATTGCACCTTTTGCCCATTCAGGAGCGCTAAAGCTTGCTGATAGCTTAAAACATTCCTGCTTGGTAATAGTTTGGTCTTGACTAATGTCTTCTCTCTTAAGAACCCTATACACCCCATTACATTTATAAGAAATGTAATAATAATAGAGTGCACTTGTTTCCAAGGTAACTTCTCCCTCGAAAATGGCATATGTCTCGTTATTTTTCTTGTGGCAAATATCATATGTCACCCCATTTAAGTTAAAACTCTCGCTTCCGATGACATTTAACCTTACTCTTTCGAACCAGCCATCAACTAATGGCAAATGAATAGTTATCCTAAACCGTTCCCAATTGTCTCCTTTTTCTAAGGATACAATTGTATGAAATGGCTTTGAATAAAGCTTACACATAATTGTTCCCTCCTTAAATTATTAAAGTGAAAAACTTTAGTTATGGTTTATGATAATTTTATTTTATAATATTCTTCCAAAAAGTCAATATTTTACGACAATCTGTAATATAATTTTTTTCTTTCTATAGTCTTGCAATCTAATTCATTTGATTATATAATAGTGATTGTTAATTTCATGATACGCTACTGTAGCTCAGTTGGTAGAGCAACAGATTCGTAACCTGTAGGTCGGCAGTTCGATTCTGCCCAGTAGCTCCAATTTTATTATTCAGTTAAAATTTTAAGGTCGCAAATTGCGACCTTAAAATTTTGAAGTTACTATTGAAATATATTTAGTCATTACTTAATTTGATATCCTCTATAGATAAATTTAACTCTACTCCTTTTCTACCTTCTGATAACCAATGTTCATTCTCTTCAAAAGTTTCATCAGTTGCTTTTATATAAGATGTTTGTAGTATATTCATAGCACTAATACAGTTAAATATGATAGGAAGATTATTAATTTCATAACTATCTAATTTATTATACTTATTATATTCATTAATTAAAATATTCATATTATTTATGGATACTTCTCTATCATTCGTTAAACAAACTCCAAACATAGCAACTGCAAGTTCAATTACTCTTGGCAAATAATTTAAAACAGAAAAATCAATTACCCAAATTTTACCCTCATCATCTAATATTAAATTTGATTTAATGATATCTGCATGTGTATAGGACATTTTAAATTTTGAAAAATCTACTTTTGACATTTGCTCATACACTTTTGATACTAACAGTTTATCTTTTGCATCAATTTTTTCAATTTTCTTCTTATATTCAGACTCAAAATTTGTTATAGTCCATTCGTCATAATAAGACTCAACTTGAAAATCAATTTTATTTATTTTTGCCATCTCTTTTGCAATACTACAAATCTCATTATAATTCAAATCACGATTTAATAATAATACATTTGTACCTTTAATATAATCCATTACTATAATATTTAATGTTTTATTATCTATTTCTAATTCAAAAATACTTTCTCCATTTACTTGATGAATTTTTGGAACTTGCACTTCTCCTTTTATTGCCTTTTCTAAAATATTTACTAATCTCATTTGCTCACTTTTAGGTCTAGATTTATTTAATATCTTAATAAAGTACTCTCCTGTACTTGTACTAATTATCATATTAAAATCTTCATATCCAATTTCAATATGCTTTTGATTAATTAACTCTCCTAAACTATAGTGTTGACATACTTTTTCAGCAACCATTTTTATATTTTTAACATTATGTATTCTTTCATAAAAATTTACATATTCCATTAATAGATATCTCCTTAATCATTTATTTCGTTAATAATGAATTTTCCTGTATAGGTATTAGTCTAGTTTTCAAAGTATTGATAAAGGCACATTTATGTTCTATTTCAAATTTTTCAGTATCTGTATTAAGATCATATTTTATGAATAAATTAGGGATAAATTCATACCTATCACTTTCAAAATTTCCATAAGAAGTATTACTCTCTGTATAACTACCTTTTAGCATATTGTATAAAAGTTTCCACCTATCACAAGATCCAACATCTATTTCTATTTTAGTGTTATCAGGCTCTTTACAAATCGGCATTTCTTTCATATCAATGATAGATGATTTTACATTATACTTAGCATAGTAATTTTTCAATATAGAACTTTCAAAATATTGCTCAAGTGCTATATTTATACATTTATCAATATCTGTGTTTTTATTTATAACAACCAGTCTAACTGGTATGCTATCTTTATAAAAAATAATAGCATTATGCTTGTTATGAATATTAATATCTAAATTGTCAACTGTTATGATACAATTACAGTTTTTAACAATCTTGTATGTATCAAATGGCACTTTATCGTCTTCAAATCCATCTACAAAAGCGCCATTAAAACATTCATAATGATTATCATGTTGTTCTGTCCATAAATCAATTGTTTTAATATAATTCATTTTATTCCTCCAAAAATAAATCAAATATATTGTCTTTTTATTTTTTAAGAATTCATTTTAGCAATATTCCACCATTCACATTTATATTTTCTCCATTAATATAATCAGCTTTATCACTTAATAAAAATAAAACTAAATTTGCAGTATCTTCAACTGTTCCTAAACGTTTACTTGGATTTTTTTCAGCAGTAGCTTTAATTTCTTCTTCTGAATAGCTTTGTATTCCAAGAGGAGTTAGTGTAAGCGAAGGACTAACTGTATTAACTTTTATATTATACTTAGATAATTCTAAAGCACAACATTTTGTAAGCATTATTATTGCGGCTTCACAAGTACAATATGCAACTGAGTCTTCCATAGGTCTAGTTCCTAATCTTGAAGCAATATTGATAATTCTTGGCATATCGGATTTTTTCATTAGTGGAATTGCATTTTTAATACATTGCCATCTAGCAACAACATTTACATCTAACTCATGTCTATATTCTTCTATTGTTAAATCTTCAATGGATAATACTTTATCATAGGCAGCACAGTTAACCAATCCATCTAGTTTTCCATATATATTTGAGATCTTATTAAACATTTCATCAACCTCTATTTCGTTTGACAAATCTGCTTTTATTAATAAAATATTTTTCTTATAGTCTATTAATTCTTTCATTGTTTCTTGAGCCATTTCTTCATTATGACCATAGGTAATAATTACAGTTGCATTGTTTTCTAATAATTGTTTTGCAATTTGGCGTCCTATACCCGATGTAGAACCTGTTACCAAAATAACTTTATTTTTAAAGTCTATATTCACTTTTATCCCTCCTTACAAATTTATTATTTCTTTTATATTTTCCTCAGCAGTTCCAACCAACCTAATAATATTAGGTAATTGATAAAAATTTACAGTATTCTCAATGCTAAATTCATCTTTAGTTTCAGAACATAAAAATATTTTTTTATTTAACGCTAATGCCATTCCCAATTCAATATGAGTTCCCCTTCCAGCAGGTAATAGTATAATAACAACATCAGCCTCTTTAATTCCTGCTTGCTCCAATTTAGAGTATTCTATCAAATCTTCAATCGTTTCATCATTACTAATATTTTTTGTCCAATTATAAGTATGTTTCCATCCATTTTCTTCTAATTTTTTTGAATAATAATTAACCAATTCGCAGTTTTTAAATCCAGACCCAATATAGAACTTCATTATAATTCCTCCACTTTCAACTTTAAACTTTTTTAATTATACAATAAATAATAAAATTTTTCTATAATTCTATTATAAAACATATAACACTTTTAGAAAGAAAGCTTGTAATTTCTTTCAACATTTTATATAATTCCTTTATGACAAGTTTTATTTTAAAAATAATTGCAATGGCTACTATGGTAGTAGACCATTTTGGAGATGCATATTTTAAGCAGATTAGCTGGTTAAATCTAATAGGAAGAATCGCCTTCCCTATTTTCGCTTTTCAAATTTCAGAAGGCTACCTTCACACAAAAAATCTTAAGAAATATTTCTTAAGACTATTTTTGTTTGCACTTGTTTCTCAAATACCTTTTATGCTATTCTACTCTATATATACAGATGGATTTACTTTAAATATCTTTTTCACTCTTTTTATTGGATTACTTGCTATATTTCAATATGATAAAATCACTCACTTTTCTTTTAAATCTATCAAAAACGAAAAATTAAACATTTTCTTTAGATATTTATTGAGTTTTACAATAGTTATTTTATTAGGAGTTTTAGCACAAGTTTGTTGCTTTGATTATGGTTTCTTTGGAATTACCATTATCTTTCTTTTCTATTTATTTAGAAATAATAAGATTGCTATGATTTTATCTTTCATTTTAGCTTGTGTACTCAAATATGGTATTCCTTATTTAGATACCTTTAATTTATGGTATATCTGGCTAATCATTTTTACAATTATTCCTATTGTATTTATTAGTTTATATAATAAAAAACAGGGACCTAAAGTCAAATATCTTCTCTACTTTTTCTACCCTGTTCATTTACTTATTTTATACATTCTATTTAGATAGCATTTATTTGCTATCTATTTTTGTGTAGCAAAATTAATACCTCTTGCCACTACGCTAGACATATTTTCTATTAAATCATCAATTTCTTTTGGCGTTACGATAAAGTTATAATCTGCTGGTTGTAATACTTCTTTAATCATTTGATATTTATCTTCTTCCTGTAATTGATTTAAAAATTCATTGGAATGTGCTTCTTCTTGTAATCTTTGAATAAATAGATTAAGGCTATCTGCTGCAATGGTTGCTGCTTCTACAACTGTTGGAACCCCTATTGCTATTACTGGTATTCCTAATGTATCCACCGTCAATTCCTTTCTTTGATTTCCTACTCCTGCTCCTGGCACAATACCAGTATCTGCAATTTGAACAGTACTACTAATTCTTTCAATGCTTCTAGACGCTAAGGCATCTATTACTATAATTAACTTTGGGTGAACATTATCTACAATCCCTTTTAAAATTTCCACAGTTTCAATTCCTGTTGTACCTAAAACACCAGGTGAAACAGCACTTACTGGTCTTGTTCCTTGTTCTAATACCTCCGGCATATAGTTTAAAAGATGTCTTGTAATATCAATATCTTGTATTACTTTTGGTCCTAAAGCATCTGGTGTTACATATAAATTTCCTAACCCTACTACTAAAATATCTTCTTGGGGCTGAATTAAATTTCCAATTAAAGTTCTTAGCTCTTTTGTAACAGCTTCTGATGCCTTTTGTATATCTTCTTCCTCTGCTATTTTTAAGTCCTTAATATCTATTGTAATATAGTTTCCTTGCTTCTTACCAATTGCTTGTTCTCCTTCTTGATTCAATACTTTTACTCTTGTAATTTTAATCGTTTCTCCTAATTGCTCCTCTTCTGTTTCCAAACCATTAATTTCATTTGCCACATTATTTGCTTTACGATATAAGTCACGTCTTTCTAAGGCTAAATCTGTTCTAAAATTCATCATAAAAATATCACTCCACTTTTTCAAAATAAAAAAATACCAATTTTCCTTTATTATTAGAAAATTTGGTATTTTTTATTCATCTCATTTTGAACAATATCTACATAAAATTGCTTCCAATCCTACTTCTAAATCAATTAGTCCTATTTTATAATTAGCATCTAAGTCGATAATTTCTCCTAAAACTTTTCGTAAATCTTTTTCCTCAAAATATCTTGCTTGTGTCTTATATTTCGTCACTAAAAACATTTGATTAGGCTTTAAATTCATACTACTTGCTACATCTTGATGATATTTTTCAGCTATTTTAATAATATACAATTTTTTAAAATGATTATATAAAGTCACTAAAATTCTTTGAATTGGCTCTTTATTGGCAAGCAATCCTCGATAAACATCTAAAGCTTTTCCGAGTTTCTTTTTTACCTAAATTATCTGTTAAATCAAAAATAACTGCTTGAATTTGTTTAATGCAAAGTTTATCAACATCTTCTTTAGTAATAGTTCCTCCTGCTCCTTTGTATTCTATCAATTTTCTTACTTCATTAATGAGGTCTTGCATACTTGTTCCACAAGATTCTACTAAATATTTTGCTGTATTATCATCTAAATTTACTTGATAAGCATTTACTATCTTTTTTAAATTTGTCACTAGCTCTGATAATTTTAAAAGTGCAAACTCTTTTACCTCTCCTATTTTTTCTATAGTTTGGTATAAAATATTTTTTTCTGCCTCTTCTTCTACAAAAATCAATTCCACCGTTTCATTTAATTCTTGTTCATTTGCTTGAAGATAATTTGCTATTCTTTCTGGCAAAGGTAATTTTTCTTCTACTACTGTCTTTTTCTTTTTAGTTTCTTTTGCTGTTTTAGATTTACTAGATGTTTTCTTTTCTTTTTTGAAAAGTCCTGTGTTTTTTGCAATAATTAACTTTTTAGAAAAGCCAAAAGCAGGAGTCTCTAAATCAGAAATCAACTCTTCTACATTTGTATCATCAATTTGAATATAATTAATTCCCTGTACTAGCTCTCCAAAATCTTTTTTAATTTTTTTCACTTTATTTTCTAAAAGATATCTCTCTTCGCCAAAATATAGGTATATCATTTTTTCTCCTTTTTGTCCGTTTGGGGACGTTAGTTTGTCGGACATTTACATAATTTTGTCCGTTAAACTAACGTCCCCAAACGGACACTCACAATTTTGCTGCAAATTTTGCTGAATGTGCATGGCAAATCGCTGCTGCCATGCTATCAGTGGTATCATCTAACTTTGGTAAATTATCCACTCCTAAAATTGCTTTTACCATTCTTTGTACTTGAATTTTATCTGCTCGTCCATACCCTACTACTGCTTGTTTGATCTGAAGTGGTGTGTATTCATAAGTTGCAATTCCTTTTCTACAGCCTACTACTAGGATAACTCCTCTTGCTTGGGCTACATTGATAGCAGTTTTAGCATTATTATTAAAGAATAACTCTTCTACGGAGATAGCATCTGGTTTATATGTATCAATAATTTCTTCTAATTCATTGTTTAGTTTTAATAGTCTTTGTGGGAAAGATTCACCTGCTTTTGTTAAAACAGCTCCTGATGTAATTAATTTGAATTTGTTTCCCACATAATCTATAATACTATATCCTGTAATAGCAAATCCCGGATCAATTCCTAATATTCTCATTTTATTCCTTCTTTATTATTATGATAATTAACAATAATTCTAAATATTTCTGCCACTGACCACCCTTGTGCAAAACACCCCTTTGCTTCATAAGGTTTATTAGAATCATATATCTCGCTGATACTTCCGACAAGTTGACCTTTCATACATCTCTTTAGTGAATGTCTTTTCTATTTGTTGTACTAGCTTTTCATATTGCTCTTTATATTCTTTTTTCTTTGTCTTATTTTTTTCTGCACTCGCTACTGCTATTAAGCTATCTACATAAATACCTAATAGCCATGGCCAGGTAATACCTTGATGATAAGACATATCCCTTTTGATAACATCTCCTTCATAAATTTCTCGATAGCCTGGTTCACCTTTTGCTAATGTCTTTAGACCATAAGGCATTAATAACTTTTTAGTAACTGTTTCCATAACTTGTTTTGCAATTTCTGATTGTGGATCAATTACCGGATAATGCAAACCTATCGCAAATAACTGGTTTGGTCTAATTTTGCTATCTCCTACTAAATCATCTAAAGATTTTCTTTTTTTGTTATAGAATTTTTCTTCAAAACTTTTTTTGCATTTCTGGGCTATTTCCTTATATTTTTTTTCTAGTTCTTTTTCTTTATACAATTTTGCAAAGTCTGCCATAATACAAAGCGCATTATACCATAATGCATTTATTTCTACCGCTTTACCATTTCTCGGTGTTACTACTTTGTCTCCAATTTTAGCATCCATCCAAGTATTTTGAATATATGGTGTTCCTGAAGATAATAATCCATCTTCTTGATCCAAATGAATATTATTTCCATCTAAATCAATTCCTTCAATATAAGCATCCATTACCTTTTTTAAAGTCTCATATAAATGACTTTTTAGCAAATCATAATCATGTGTATAGTTCAAATACTTTCTGACTTGTTCAAATAATAATAACGAAGCATCTACACTATTATATAATGGTCTACTATCGTAACCTGAATAACCATTTGGTACTAAGCCATATTTGATATCTCTAATACAAGTTAACAATACCTCTTTGGCTACTTTAAATCTTCTAGGAATCAGTACTAGCCCTTCAAAAGAAATTAGACTATCTCTTCCCCAATCTAGAAACCATGGATATCCTGCAATTAATGTATATAATGCAAAAGATGGACGATATACTACAAAATTATCTGATGCTACAATATAATTTCTCATTAATTCTTTATACTCTTCTGTATATTCCTTTTTAGAATCTAATAAGTAAGAATCATATAAATCACTTGTAATACGGATAATTTCCTGATTCACTAAATTTCTTCCATCTAGTTCCTCTATATTCTCTTCTAATGAGCAAACAAAACTAACATATTTTTCTTCATTAGCCCTAATTTTGATTTCATAGCTTCCTGGAACCGCTAAATTTTCCTCACAATCTAGTCCTCTTTTTTCTTCTTCTACATAATACATATTATTGAAAGTATCATTTTGATGCTCTCTATAAATTCCTTCTGAAGCATAGAAATACATTGGTGTAGAGTTTCGATTATTAACCACCACTTTTACTTTTCTTTCTTTTATTTCCTGTTGTAATGTAAAAGTAACATTTGGAGTTGTACAATGAAAGTCTCTAAAATGCACAATTGGAGTAACTGTTAATTTAGTTCTTTTTTCATTATTTTGAATATGATATAAAATACAAACTGTATTTTTTCCATAGTCCATGCATATAAATTTTTTAATAGTTGCTCCATCTATTTCATAAGTAAAAATGGGAATATACTCTTTTTCGAATTTAACTAAATTTTTATACCCTTCTGAAATATAATTTTTGCAAACATTAGAATAAAGTGGATACTCTATTCCTCCACTTTCAAAACTTTCGTCTACCTTAGAAAGAATCAGATGTCTTCCTCCAGGTGCTTGAAGAGGGGCTACTAATAGTCCATGATATTTCCTGGTATTAACACCTATTATCGTAGAACTACTATAGCCGCCTATTCCATTTGTAATAATCCAATCATGCTTTATTCCATTTTCTAATGCTAGCTCATCTTTTTCATATTTCATTTGTAATTTCCTCCATCATTTTTGATGTTTCTATCCTTCGTTTTATATAACAACTTCTTAATGTTTACTTGTTTTTAACCTTTTGCCTTGCTTACGACGATTTTTGCTATGTCCTTTTTGAGTAAGTAGTTTACTTGCTAAATCTACAAAATCATCTTCTTTTCTGCTTTTACTTTTGCTAGAAGTTCTACTGGTAGCTGATTTACCTGCTGTACTAGCAGTTCTAGTAGTTTTAGAACCAGAACTGGTTGTTCTTCTGGTAGTTGTCGACTTTCCTCTACTTGTTGTACTACTAGTTCTTGGTTTACTTCCTTTTTTCTTGCTTTCTGCAGCCTTTCTAGCAGCTTCTGCTTTACTTTTTTCGCTTTCTATGTATTTTTTAATAACAGTATTCTGTGCTTCTTCAAATGACATTCCATTTTTTACTTTCATTCTAATTTCAGCTTCTTGCATTGCTTCTAATCTATCTTTGTATTTTTGGAAATACTTGCTTTCTCCTCTTTCAGGTTTTCTCTTTTCTCTTCTAAAGCTTGTATCACTTTCTTTTAAAGATTTTTTAGCTGTTTTTAATCTATCATTTAATAACACATATTTAGTATCATTTTGCATATCTCTAAACTTCAAGTCATCACAAATCAGTTGAATAATAGATGCTGCAATTGCATCTGGATTATGTCTAATATAAGTATCCTGTACATGAGAAATTTCCCTTTGCATTAGATTAACGCCTAGTGCTTTTGTTTTGGCAGAATCAATTTCTACTAAATCTTGTCCTTGCATATTATACCTTCTAATATACTCTGGCACTAATTCCCCAGTGTCATAAATACAATATTCAATAATCCCTTTACCTGCATGATCTATAATCGCTTTGATATGATCTGATAATGTATACGCATCTGTTTGTCCTGGTTCTGTCATCAAATTACTTACATACACTTTGAAAGCTTTGCTCTCTTTAATTGCTTTTGCCACTCCCTTAACTAGTAAGTTTGGTATGACATTTGTGTACAAGCTTCCAGGTCCAATAACAATAGCATCTGCCTCTCTGATAGCGTCTAACACACCTGGTGCTACCTTACAATTGGTTGGATTAATAAAAATTCTACTAATTTTAGTAGTTTTGCTACTTACTGCATCTGGAATTTTGTCTCTACTTTCAATAATAGATCCATCTTCTAATTCTGCACAAATTTGAATTGGTTCAAAAGTAACTGGTAAAACTTTTCCTGTAATATTAAAAATCTCATTTGTCTTTGCAATAGATTTTGTAAAATCTCCAATGTAATTTTTCATTCCCAATAAAGAAATATCACCTAATGAAAGATCTTTTAAACTTCTTTCAGTAAACTGATAATTCATATACTTTGCAACTTCCTCTTCATTTTTAGCCAATGCAATAATGCTTTCTTTAATATCATCTAGTGGCATTGCCTGTAGAATCCTTCTAGATTCTGGTATAATTTCTCCATAATCTGATACTGTTACAATTGCTGTAATATTATCCGTATAATTTTTTAATCCTTTTAGAACAGAATCAAGTCCTGTTCCGCCTCCAATTGCTACAATTTTTGGTCCTTGGTCATAAATTTTTTTGTTATAAATTAAGCTATTTACCTTTGTTTTATCATCATCTATTCTTTCATCTGTTTCTTGTACAAACAACTCTAGTGTTCTTTTTTGCATATGAATCATACCTAAAATTACAAAAATGAAACCTACTACAAAAAATACCACATATTGAGCAAGTGGTGCAAAGTCAAGCCTGCCTTCACCTTCTCCTTCTAATATTTTAGCCACTCCATAAAATGCAATTAACATTCCTAATAATATTAATAATATCCAGCGTTTCATCTTTGCTCCAGATCGAAACCACCTAAAAAAACCTTTCATGATAAAAAACCTTCCTATTCTAAATTTTTAGTTAGCCTTCATCTGTATATTCATTCGCTTTTCTTTAGAATTCCCCTAGTAGTTCTATTTCTAATTCAATTTGCTTTCCTGTCTTTTCAAATACAGTTTGCTTCACATGGTTCACTACTTCTATCACATCTTTTGCTGTAGCATTTCCTGTGTTTACCACAAAACCTGCGTGCATAGTAGATACTTGAGCATCTCCTACACTATATCCTTTTAGATTACATTCATCAATTAATTTAGCTGTAATAAAATCTTCTCCTCTTTTAAAAGTACTTCCTGCTGATGGAAACATAAGCGGTTGTTTCTCTTTTCTACTTTGAGCATATTCTTCCATTTTTCCTTGTATTTCTTGCTTTTCTCCATATGGCAATACTATTTTTGCTTTTACTATAATAAAATTCTTATCACAAAAAATACTATGGCGATAAGAAAATTCACACTCTTGATTAGAAAATTCTTTTATCTCTCCATCTTCTGTCATATAAGTTACTGTTTGAATACAATCTTTCATTTCTCCACCATAGGCTCCTGCATTCATACGAATAGCTCCTCCCATAGTGCCTGGAATTCCTCCTGCAAACTCAAAACCTGCAATTTCTTCTTTTAATAGTGAGTATGCTAATTTACCTAATGGCTCTCCTGCCCCCACTGTTATAATTGCCTCTTCTCTATTTTTTTCTATTTCAAATTGCTGAATGGCAATAGAAAGAACAATTCCTCTAATTCCTTGATCGCTTACTAAAACATTGCTTCCATTACCTAATATAACGAGAGGAATTTGATATTGTTTCACTAACTTTAAAATTACTTGAACTTGCTCTATCGTTTTTGCTGTTACATAAATGTCTGCATTTCCTCCGATTTTAAAATTAGTATGTTTTTTCATTGGTTCATCTATTTTAATTTGTTCTTCTGGTAGCTCCCTGATTAAAAACTCATAAATTTGATTTTTTTCCAATCATCTACCTCCTAAATTTTATCGGATAAAAATTTCCTTATTTTAAAAATTCACTACTAAATTGTACCATTTTTGCATACATTTTACAAGACATATAGGAAAGTTTTATTACTAAAATATATGAAAAACACCTCAAAATATGCATTTTTATATCAAATTCCATAAATATTTGTCGAAAAGGTATTGCAAAAAACACAAAATGCGATATAATTGTTGTATAGTAAATAGAAGGAGGGAACTATTATGTTCTGTAAACAATGTGGAAAACCAATTGACGACGGTCAAGAACTTTGCGAAGATTGCAAAAATGCATCTGGAGCAAACAACGCTAATCAAGGAACAGCTAGTCAAACAATTAATGTTAATGTAAACAGTGGAAACACTGGAAATATGAATCCACAAGCTAAATCAAAAATGGCTGCTGGATTATTAGGTATCTTCTTAGGTGCTTTTGGTGTTCATAACTTTTACCTAGGTTATACAGGTAAAGCAATTGCACAATTATTAATTTCTATTTTAAGTTGCGGATTCTTAGCATTTGCTTCTAGTATCTGGGGATTAATCGAAGGTATTTTAATCTTAACAGGAAGCATCAGTGTTGATGGTAATGGAAATCCATTAAGAGACTAAATAAATGAATAGACTAAAAAACGGATTGATTATATTAATTTTAATTAGTTTTTTAAGTTTAGTAGCAGTTATGCCAGTAACTTGTCTTTTTAAAACAGTTACTGGTATTTCTTGTCCTGCCTGTGGAATGACAAGAGCTTTTGAAGCAATTTTACATTTTGATTTTTTAGAAGCTTGCTATCAAAATTTATTAAGTATTCCCCTTTTCCTTTTTTTCTCATTTTCTATGTTTATGCTTTTAAAAGATTTTATTCAAAATCGTTTTTCTTATATCCCTTGCCTTTTATACTTTTTTGAAAACTACGCTTTTATATTTATTCTTCTATTAATCATTAACTTTGTTTTTAATAACATTAAATAACCATCTAGTTGTTGCAGAATTTAGACAATCATTATATACTTTAGTAAAAATAAAAAGAGTTTCAATAATTTGAATCATGAAACTCTCTTTTAACACTCTTAATTTCTATGCAATTAATACATTAATATAATAAGTTACACAAGTAGCACCTGCAAGGATAATAGCTCCTACTTCCAATGCTCTTGAATCTTTTTTTGATGGATCTTTCAATTCTTTTTCATCTTTATAGTATGCTGAAAGAACTGATACAATAATTCCTACAATAGCAATGATAAATGCTGGTAATCTAACACTGTCAAAAAAAGACATCATAACGCCTATAATGCTTATTCCAAAAGCGATAACGCCTATCATAATTCTCTTCCTCCTTCTTTTGTATAATTAATTCATTTGTATTATACCATTAGCCATTTCTATTTTCAATATTTTTAGACAATATTTTCCATTTATTTTATACATCTAAAAATAGCAGATACTTTTTATCTGCTATTTTTCTGGCTCTCCGTGTTGGACTCGAACCAACGACCTATCGGTTAACAGCCGAGCGCTC
>CAJUSU010000024.1 GCA_910589185.1 uncultured Clostridia bacterium | reverse complement strand
TTTCGTATGAAAAATTAGAATATTATTTAAAAGATTTAAGTAGAATTTCTTTAGACAACATAAATGATGTAACAGATCATTTAGAAGTGCAAGTACATGAAATTGGATTTAATTCATTAGATATGTTCATGGGCATAAAAGATGCAAGAGTACTTCCATGCGAAGAAAATGGAAATGGTGCAAAATATTTTTTAGCTATTTGCTATATTATGTCCAAAAATTATCTAAGAGCAGAAAAAATATTAGAAGACATTATTTTTATTGTGCAAAACATTGCTCCACAAAGTCAAGAACTAATATGGCTAAAAGCAGTATATTACTATGCTAGTGCTATGAATAAAATACAAAATCATGAAAAAGTAATGTCTTATATGAATTTACTATTTGATGAAAAAATTAGTAAAACTTTAGACGAAAATTTTAAAGATCAAGAAAAAATTATAGCAAAACAATATCCTATTAAACAAGAAGATTATGTAGAAAATGATGATAGTTATTTTCTTCCATTTATGCAAACATTAAGAAAAGCTCAAAAAGAAAATGTGATTGAGCAGGAACAATTGGGAGAGTTGTTCCACCAACAAGTTGAAAAAATAAAAAATTAATTAGTTAAAAATAGAAGAGTTTGTAATAGCTTTTCTATTTTTTGGGGAAATATTGACATTTTATGACATATATTGATAAGATATAACAAAATGTTATGACTATAGTATGAAATAAAACATACCTATAGTGCATAAAAATGAGAAAGAAGTAAACACTAAAGAAAAAGGAGGAAATAAACTAAAATGAAAAATAAATTTATGAAAAAGCAAAACGGTATAACATTAGTAGCACTAGTAGTAACAATAGTAGTATTATTAATCTTAGCAGGCATCACCATTATGTATACCATGGGAGATAACAGCATTTTCGGAAAAGCACAAGAGGCTAAAGAAAAGACAGCAGAAGCAGTTAAAAATGAACGAGAGCATATGAACCAAATTGATAATATGGTAAATGAATACTTGAATGGAACAGGAAATGGAGGAACAAATACTCCAACAGAAGTACCGATTGAAAGTATTAAATCAGACTGGACAACCATTGAGAAAATAGCAAAAGAAATTGCAAAGGATAACACTATTACAAGCGAAACAGAAGAAGTAAAAGTAACAATAGATGGAAAAAGATACACTATCAAGCCAGGAGATATATTTGAAGTAGAATATAATGGAGAAGTCAAAAGAGTAAGAGTACTAGGGTTTAAACATGATGATTTAGTAGACAAAACAGTTTATGGTGGAACACATGAGAAGGCAAGTATTAGTTTTGAATTCTTAGACTTTATGACAGGGGACACATATATGTCAATGAACACAACTGACACGAATGAAAATGGGTGGGTGGCAGCGCAAACGAGAAAAGACCTAAACGGATATACAACAAGTGATGCAACTCAAAGTGGAGCAATCGGAGGATTAGGAGCAAACTTAAATAATAAGAGTTATATTAAACAAGTAAAGAAAGCGTACATTGGAACTTATAATGATGCAAATAGTGTAACAACATGTAATGATTATTTATGGATGTTAAGCTGTAGTGAAGTATGGAGTAAAGGAAGCAGTGCCTGGAGAGGAGCAACATATGGACTAGCAATCGCAAAAGAAGGAGACCAATATAAGTGGTATAAGAATAATGAAAATGGAATAGATCCAAGTAGGGATAATAGTAATTTTATCAAGCAATTATCTTCTGATTCTGCTCCTAGTAGGAATTATTGGTGGCTCCGTTCACCTATTTTCAATACTAAGTACAGTTTTAATATAATTACTAGCAGCGGAAATGTGGGGCAGCACGATGCGATCTACACCTATGGCGTAGCCCCTGGCTTTTGCATCTAGGGTCTGAATTTGACAAAACAATACGTTTTAAACGAAAACAAGCAGTATAGCAAACCAAGCTATATTGCTTGTTTTATTGTTACTAAAATAGCCTATATAACTTAAATTATAAGAAAATATTACAACAATATTACAATCGTATTAAGTTTATATTACACCATGCTAAAAATGTTGTTTTTGGTTGTAAAATGTTGTACAATGAATAAAGTAACGATATTTTCAAAAAGTGTGAGGAGGAACAAAGCATGGCTAAAAATCCAATGCAAAGAAAAGCACAAAATTCATTTTTATTAGGAATGTTAATTACCTTATTAATTACAGGTTTAATTATAGCGTTTTTGATACTACAATTAACAAAGTTAACAAAAGATCAACAAAAGGCAAAGTCTCTTTTGAAACAAGTATATGTAGTATCACAAGATATAGAATCAGGCGAACCAATTACTGGTGATAAATTAACTATGAAAACAGTAGATGGAAGTACGATTCCTGCAAATGCTTTAACAACAGCTGATTTAGATGATAAAGTTAATGTATTTGATGAAGATGGTAATATTATTAAAAAAGTAGAAGTGATTTCTAAAATTAAATTATTACAAGGAACTGTGCTTACAAGTGAAATGATTGCAGAAACAGGAGAACTAGCGGCAGACTTAAGAAAGCAAGAATACAATATGTTTGTTATTCCATCACAATTAACTACTGGTCAATATGTAGATGTTCGTTTGAGATTACCAAATGGAAAAGATTATATTGTAGTATCACATAAAAGAATTACAATTCCGGATTATGAAGGTACATTATCTACTAATACAGTATCTTTGAATATGTCTGAAATAGAAATTTTAACTTTAAGTTGTGCCATTGTAGAGTCTTACAAAATTAGTGGTTCACTTCTATACGTTAACCAATATATAGAACCAGGATTACAAACAGCAGCAACAGCAACATACATACCAGATGATGATACAATCAACTTAATTCATAGAGATCCAAACTGTGTAGAAGAAGCAAGACAAGCATTATTTAGAAGAAACAATGATGCTGCTAACAAAACAGCAGTAAGAAATCCAATTAATAATGGATTGAATGAAAATTCTGAAAATGCAACAGAAAATGCTGCAAATGCGTTAAAAGAAGAATTACAAAGAGCACAAGAAGAAAGACAAAAATACTTAGAATCACTAGGCGGAGTTTATTAAAAAGTAATAAAGGAGAATGGAGGATAACATGAGAACAATAGGTTTTATAGGAGCATATGACAAGACGGATTTAATCATATATATAGCAAAACTTTTAACAGAAATGAATAAAAAAGTTATGATAATTGATGCTACTACTTTGCAAAAGGCAAAATATATTGTTCCTGCTATTTCTCCTTCTAGAACTTATGTTACAGAATTTGAGGGAATTGATATTGCAGTTGGTTTTCATAATTATGCTTTGATTAAAGACTATTTAGGGATGCCACAACATGCAGTATTTGAGTATGACTATATCTTTTTAGATATTGACTCACCAGAAGAATTAGTGAATTTTGATGTACAGTCAGCTACTAAAAACTATTTTGTAACAGGCTTTGATGTTTATTCTTTAAAAAGAGGAATTGAGATATTATCAGGACTTACAGAAGCAATACCACTTAAAAAAGTATTTTTTACAAAGAAAGCTAAAATAGAAGAAGAAGAATATTTTGATTTTGTTTCTTTAGGTTGTAGAGTAACTTGGGACGAAGAAAGAATTTATTTTCCTTTTGAACAAGGTGACCAAACAACATTAATGGAGAATGAAAGAGTATCCAGAGTAAAATTGAAAAGATTAACACAAAGTTATAAAGATGGATTGATGTATATCACAGAAGATTTAATAGATCCAAATGAAAGTGGAGATTTAAGAAAGGCATATAAACAATTAGAAAAAGGAGTATAAGTTATGGCAGTTATTACATTTTATAGTCATGATAGTAAAGAAACGGGACAAAGTTTGTCAACAGCAGCGATAGCTACACATATGGCAATTGCTCATAATTATAAAATATTAATTATTTCTACCAGTTTTAATGAATTGACTCTAGAAAATTGCTTTTGGGAATATGCTAAGATAAGACAGACTTCTGTTGTGAAAGATAATAACCCAAGTATTGGCTTGGAATCAGGAGTAGAGGGGTTATTAAAGGTATTAGCAAGTAATAGAACTAGCAATGAAATTGTGAAAAACTATTCTAGGATTGTTTTAAAAGATAGATTAGATGTTCTATTAGCGCCAGCAACAACTTCTTATCAAGAATACATGGAGATTACAGCAAATTATACCAATATTATTAAAACAGCAGATAGGTATTATGATCTTGTTTTTGTAGATTTAAGTAAAAAAATGCCTAAGAAAGATATTCAATCTATTTTAGAGATGTCAGATGTGATTATGATGAATTTAGTACAAAGATTAGAAACACTAAATAACTTTATTCGTTTAAGAGAGGCAAATGATTTTTACAAGAAAAAGAATGTCATGTTAGCTCTTGGTAGATATGATAGATTTTCAAAATATAACAACAAAAATATTACTAGATATATGAAGGAGAGAAAGGAACTTTCAGTAGTTCCATATAATACATTATTTTTTGAAGCTTGCAGTGAAGGAACTATTATAGACTTTTTCTTACGATTAAGAAATATTGCAGATGATACTGACAAAAATGTAACTTTTGAAAAGGCTGTAGCAGAAGCAGATAGCAATATTATTTATAAACTACAAGAATTACAAATGAAGTTGTAATCCCATAGGAAGGAGAACTTACAAAATGCTTAATATATTTTTAATGATAGTCGTACTTTTATTAGCTGTATTTATTGTTTTTCGATTTATCAGAAAAAAGCAATCAGAGCAAGTAGAAGAGCAAGTACAAGTTGATGATAAAACATATACATTAGAATTAATGAAAGAATTTGTTAAGAAAAGACTTGACGAAATTACTAAAATTAACTTGTATGATATTGGGCTTTCAGAAGAAGAATTGAAAAGAAGAAAGCAGAAAAAGTATGAACTAAAAAAAGCATTAAAAGGCTGTACATATGGAGATGTAAATGATAAAAAATATGTAAAAGAGCTAATTTACGATTTACTATATCGTGAATATGGTGTAGATGAGACCAATGTGTCAAAAGCCATTCCTTTTGATATTCCATCTCTTCTAACAGCACAAGATAAGTTTGAAATTATTTTATACATGTATAAAAATGAATTCGGCTATGAAGCTATGGGAGAGATTATTAAAAAATATAATTTAGATGATTTGAAATATGTAGAAGGTGAGGCAAAACCTTGCTATGTTATTACATCAAGTGAAATTGAGAAAATTTATGAACAAGAAAACTTTATTCTTACATTTTCAGATAAATTAAATGTAGTAGTACAAAGAATTTATCAACATTACAAAGGATATAGCAGTATTGATGAAATAAGAGATATGAACATAGATGGTATTTCTGGTGGTGTATCAGGACTTCCAGAGTCTTTCTTAAGTCAAGTAGCACAAACAGATGGTGATTACTTGAGCCAAATAGCAGAACATAAAGTACCACGTGCTTGTGATAGTATTTGGATTATGTTCCATGGTAAATCTATTCGTTTAGCTTTCTTATCTTTTGGATCAGAAGCAGAACTAAAAAGAGTTTGTCAGAATATTTACAAATATAATAACCCAGGACAATTATCAGATACGAATGGTTTTAAAATCAATGAAATGAAAGATGGTTCTCGTGTCGTTGTAGTAAGACCAAGTATGTCTGAAACATGGGCATTCTTCGTAAGAAAGTTCGACGTACAACGTGCAACCTTAGAGCAAATTATTCGCTTTGAAGGAAAAGAAGAGGCAATTGATTTACTAAAATATTTAGTAAAAGGTGCCAGAATTATATCACTAACTGGTGAACAAGGATGCCGGAAAAACAACGATGCTTATGGCAATGATTGAAAATATATACGAAACTATGAACCTTCGTATTACAGAAACTGCATTCGAGTTACACTTAAGAAAAATTTACCCAACTAGAAATATCTTATCTATGAGGGAAACAGAAACAGTATCTGGACAAGACTGTTTGGACGTTCAGAAAAAGACAGATGGGAGTGTTAATATCATCGGTGAGGTTGCAACTGACCCTGTAGCATCTTGGATGATTCAGTCAGCACAGGTTGCATCTAAGTTTACTTTGTTTACTCACCATGCTAAAACATTCCCAGACTTAGTAACAGCGCTTCGTAACTCTATGCTTAGAGCAGGGGTGTTTAAAGACGAAAAAACTGCAGAAGAGCAAGTAGTACAAGTATTAAACTTTGATATTCACTTAGTAAAAGACTTTAGAGGAAACAGATATATTGAAAGAGTAACAGAGTGTATTCCAGTAGAAGAAAAGAATGAATATACATTTGACCACAGAAAAGAAAAGACATTAGAGGGAAAAATGAATAAATTTATGGATAATGCAACTGTATTCTTTACCAAAACAACCAATAGAGAATTATTCAAACATAGAAATGTTTTAGAATATCAAGATGGTAGATATGTATTAACAAATCCAATTACAGATGCTAATATTCAAGCTATGAGAAATAACATGGATACAAGCGACTTAGAAGGATTTAATGATTTCTTACAAAGAAATTGGGGCATTAAACCAAGTAATGGATATGATGATGATATGATTACAGTAAGTGATATGCCAAAAAAGAGAGGAAGAAAACCAAAAGTACAATAAAATAGGAGGTGACTTAGGGTGAATGGCAATTTGATGATGTATGTATTAGGAGGAGCAGGAATTCTGTTTATACTAATCATAGTTGCATTTTTAATGTTAAGAAAAAAAATGAATACTTCTGAAATAAAGCAAATACAGCAATTGAGAGAAGGAACAGAAGCAAAGTCTTTTTCAACAGAGGTACTTTTCCAAAAATTATATATTATTTACCTTAAGACTCCTTTTTTAAAGAAATATTTGTTAAAAGTACGTAGAAGGTTGGCAATTATTAATGTTGATGATGAGTATTTAACAAGAAAGCAAGCAGCATCTATTTTAACTAAGACTTTATGTATTATTCTTCCACTTACCATTGTGATTATTGCAATGACACATGAAAATGCTCTACTATTATGTATTTTATTACTATTCGAATTATTCATGGTAGATACTTTTATGGATGGAATGGTAAATAAATTAGATAATAAATTATTAAGAGAACAAATTGAGTTTTTCTCAGAAATTAGACATGCTTACCATGAGTTTAACATGGTAGAAGAAGCGATTTATCAAGTTGCACAAGATGATGAAAAACCAGAAATGGCAAGACAAGCAGAAAAAATTTATGAAGTTTTAATTTCAAATGATCCAGAATCGGAATTAGAAAAATATTACGATATTGCACCAAATAGTTACTTAAAAGAATTTGCAGGAGTTTCTTACTTAACTAAGGAATTTGGTGATCGTAAGATAGATAAAACATCTTTATACTTAAAAAACTTAAATAATATTACACAAGAAATGCAACTAGAAATTTTGAAAAGAGATAAATTAGATTATACTTTCCAAAGTTTATCAGTTATTTCAATTGTACCAATTTTAGCATTAGAACCAATTAAAAATTGGGCAGTTTCGCAATTTAGTTTTACAGAGAGTTTTTATAATGGTAAAACAGGATTTATTGTACAGATTTTAATTTTATTATTAACTTTTGTATGTTATTTGTTAATAGGAAAATTAAAAGATAATGGCTCAACTGCAATGAATACAAAAAATACAGAAAATCCTTGGCAAGAAAAATTATATAGAATTAAGATTATTAAAAAGTTTGTAGATTTATTTATGCCAAAAGAAGGCACAAAAGAAGATAGAACTTTAAAAAAGAAAATGAAAGATGCAGCAACTAAGGATAAAGTACAATGGATTTATATTAATAGAATTGTGCTATGTGTTATGACTTTTGTAGTTAGTATTTTCTTATTTAGTTATGTACATACATTAGTAATTAATGGTGTTTATACAGATCCAACGGAAGATTATGATGTTTACCGGTCAGATGGCTTCTAAAGATACTAATAAAGCTATGAAATTGACTGAATCAGATAATCAATATTTGGAGTATTATAAAGGGCAACCAGAAACGAAAGTAGAAGAAATTCAAAAAGTGATGAGACAAGGAAAAGTCAATAAGGACTATATAGAAAGCAGTGAAGAGGAACTAGAAACAGCGGCACAGAGAGTTTTGGAAAAATTAAAATTAGTTAGTAGTGAGACTCTTCAATGGTTTGAAGTGCTACTGGCATTAGTATTTGCAGTAATTGCTTATATGGCTCCAATTTGGATGTTACTTTTCCAAGCTAAAATGAGACAATTAGAGATGGAAGATGAGGTAATGCAGTTCAATACAATTATCTTAATGCTTATGAAAATTGAGAGAGTTAATGTTGAAATCATTTTAGAGTGGTTAGAAAGATATGCTAATATTTTTAGAGAGCCAATTAGCAAATGTGTAAATAACTATGAAAGTGGTGCATGGGAGTCATTAGAACAATTAAAAGAAGATGTTACGTATCAACCATTTATTAGAATTGTAGAGAGTTTACAAGCAGCAGTAGAAAAAATCCCAATTGAAGATGCTTTTGACGAATTAGATACAGAAAGAGACTACTACCAAGAAAAGAGAAAAGAATCTAATGAAAGATTGATTTCTAGAAAAGGAAGAATAGGAAAAGTAATTGGATTTGCTCCAATGATAGTTCTATTTGTTGGATACTTAATTGTACCATTAGTATTTATTGGTATTACCAGTATGACAAGCTCATTAAATTCAGTTAGAACAACAACAGGAACATAAAGCTTATAGGAGGAAAAAAATATGGAAAATGCTTCAAAAGCTATTATTATGGCTGGTGGTATTTTAATTGGAGTTATCATTTTGTCAGTGCTTGTATTAGTGTTCAGACCAATGGGAGATATTTATACAGAAGAGGGAGTATCCTTATCTATTGAACAATTAGAAAAATATAACAGGCAATTTAATACTTTTGATAGGTCTTTGTATGGAAGTGAAATATTATCATTAAAAAATCTGCTAGAAGATTATAACTATAGAGTATTACAAGATGCAGACCAAAAATATATAGCAGAAAATGAAATTACGGTAACTATACGCCTAGATAAATATACTGCAGAAGAATTGCTTGATAATAGTGGAAATACAATAAGAACAGACTATAAAAAGCGGAGATATGGTAGGAGAATATGTACTAGTAGATACACAAACCAATAGAGTGACAGAACAGAAAAAACAGTTTAAATATTATATAGATACATTACAGAAAAATATAAAAAATAGTTCAAATGCAGAAAGTTTATTAAAAGAACTGAAGAATACACCATTTAGATGTGTTAGTGATAGAACAGTTTATAATAAATCTGGAAGAATCAAGAGTATGTATTTTGAACAAGCTGTTATGTAAAAATTTCAGTTTTTATAGATAGCATAAAAAGAAAGGGGTACCTATATGGAAAATGCTTCAAAAGCCCTTATCATGTCTGCTAGTATCTTAATTGGTATTATTATATTATCTATAGCAACTTATCTATTCACCGCTTTTGGAGGAAGCAGTAAAGAAATACAACAACAGGTAGATGCTAGGGTTATGGCGGAGTTTAATAATAACTTTTTAAAATATCAAGGAAGTGAAAAATGCACCATTCATGATATTGTGAATTTAGCAAAATTTGCTCAAAAAACGAATGAGCAGTTAGGCTATACGGCATCTGATTATCAAGAACCATTTTATATTCAAGTAATTTTAATTGGAAATGGAAGAAAAGAGCTAACACAGTTTACAGAGCAACAATTGATTAAATTGTTAAATGATGATAGTGTAGAAAAAGATGCAAGTGGCAATTTGATAGGAAATTTACAATATTATAAATGTGAAGAGGTTAGGTTTGATAATCCAGAGCAAACTAACCGAGTAAGTAAAATTATTTTTAGAAAGATGAATTGAAAATAAGGAAAAAGAATGAAGAAAAAGCTATTAGTAATTTTAGGAATTTTTATAATTATCTTGCTATTTGTTGTCTATTTATTGTATAATTATAAAAAAGATGTCATACAGGCGCAAAACTTTAATAGACAATATGAAGTTTATTATGAAAAAACAATATTAGGTACTGATTTAGCTACAGTATTGAATAAAGCTATGGATCATAATAAAAAGAATGATGTAGCAAAAGATAGTGAAAATAAATATTATCAAGAAACAGAAAAATCACTTTTGATAGAAATTAAATTTTCTGAAAGTGAAAAGACTTTTAAAATGGAAGATATTTTATTAAGGGATATGGAAAACTTTATTAATTTTTATGCTACTGCTAGTTTTAAATGTACTAAAATAGAATATCATGAGTCAAATAGGCAAGTGAAGAGCTTGTATTTTGAACAAGTTTAGTTTGATTTTAATATTGGATATAAAAGTCCAAAAGAAAATATATTATCAAAAAAAGATACAAAAGTTAAAGGGAGGAAATTTATTATGGAGAATGCATCAAAAGCGTTAATTATCGCAGGAGCAATCTTAATTTCAATTGTTTTAGTAAGTGTAGGAGTTATTGTTGTACAAAGTTTAAACCCAGATGAGGCTTTATCATCAATGACACAACAAGAAATTGATAGTTTTAACTCGAAATTTATCAGTAATACAGGAAATAACAGACAAGGAACTATAGCAAAATCAATAGTTTCAGCTGCTATTACAAGTAATTCACAATATAGTGATGATGAATCAAAGCAAGTTAAAATTACTACAGTAGGTTTAACACCAGCAACAGCAAATGTAACAGAAATAACAGATCCAAATACTTTAACACCTATTAGAAATGCGATTAATGGTAGTTCAAGATATGATATTACATATACTGTTAAAGGTAATGGACAAGTAGATGTTATTACAATTACTAAAAAATAATTTTTAGGAGAAATTTATGGAAAATGCGTCAGATGCCATCATCATGGCAGGAGCAGTGCTAATATTTGTCATTGCCCTTTCTGTGGCAATGACAGTGTTTTCACAAGCTAGAGAAACTGTTGATTCAGTTGTATATGCTAGCGATAGAACTAATTATTATGAATACTTAGATATGGATATTTCAAATAATATAAAAAACAGAATAGTAGGATTAGAAACTATTATTCCTACCTTATATAAGTATTATAAAGAAAACTATACAGTTGTATTTCTAGATGAAAACGGCAAAGGAATGAAACTATACGAGACAGAAACAAACCAGGATAATTGGAGTAAGGATACAGATGGTAATATTAAAACTTTTACCACAACCAAGTATCCTAATATGCGTGAAACAGAAATTTGTTCTTTTGATGTTAATGAAGAATTAGTACGTCGTGAACCATGGGTAGGAGATCCAATAGAGACCAGAAAAAATTTAGAGGCTTTTATTGAAGGGAAAGAATATGTTTTTCCTAATGGTTCTGGAGAAAAATATGATTACAACAATATTATTAAAGGTAAAAGCTTTATGGAATATTTTTCAGATAAAAAGTGTAGAGAAACAATTGGAGAGTATAGGACAAATAACAAAAATACTTTTGCTTCAGAATTAAATCAAGGCATTAGAGATAATAAGAACAAAAGAGTAATTGTATATCAATTAATAAGGGATTAGAGAAACAGATGATAACCTAAGATGATACAAAAAAGGGGGTATTCAATATGTCAGATAGTTTTATTACCATTATTGCAATATTTTTAGCAGCAATCTTAATGTTCATATTTCCACTAATGTCTATGGCAGACAGAACTGATGATATTTCAGAATTAACTGTCAAAAATGCCACAATAGAATTTGTGGACAAAGTAAAAAATACTGGAAAGTTAACAATAGATAGTTATAATGAATTTATATCAACACTTTCTAGTACAGGAAATACTTATGATATTGAAATGCAAATTCAACACCTTGATGAAAATCCAGGTGTAAAGGTAACACAAGCAGATGTTACTAAAATTGGTGAAAACTTGTATTATAATGAATATACAAGCCAAATTGAGGAAAGATTAGATAATGATAAGAGAATATCTTTAAAAGAAGGAGATATTTTCAAAGTTACTGCAAAAAATACAAATAAGACAATTGCAGAAATGTTAAGAGGATTTTTCTATAGTATTAGTGGTGATGACACATATCAAATTGCAGGTCAACATGCTGGTACTGTAAGTGTAAATGGAGCATCTAAGTAAAACTTAAGAGAACTGTTCTAAACACAGTATAAGATTCAGAGTGGAATAGTTTTTCCACTCTTATTTTAAATCAAAGGAAAAAAGTAAAGAAGAAAGGGACTATAGAATGAAGTTTCAATATTTAGCTGTTATTTTTGTTATCATAATGTTGCCAATTGTATTAGTAATGTCATTTTATACACAAACTCAAACAGATGTCATGAAAAGACAGGGCGAATATAGAACATATTTAAGTGATGCAACACATGATGCAATAAAAGCATTTCAAATTAATACTACCAATAGCTATTATTCTAGTGTTAGTGATTCTAAAATTAGAGATATTGAAGCTGCAGTCAATGCATTTTATAACTCTTTAACTGCTAATTTGAATTTTAATAAGTCGGAATTACAGGCATATGTTCCAGCAATTGTATTTACATTATATGATGGATATTATATTTATGGAAAAAGGTATAATGTATATGAGGGACCAACCATTAATGAGTCTGGTGAATTAACTAATATGACAATTAATACAAATACAGAGGATATTACAGATCCAGATTTATATGAATATGGTTTAAAACCATTTGTATATTATTCTTGTCAATACCAAAGAGGCAGTGATAATTTTATCGTTAATTATACTTTAGATAATTTTATTAGTATTTATGGTACAATTGATGGAGAATATAGAAATATGTCAGGCTATTTAATTCAAATTGATAAGAATCAAGATAGCTTTAATGGAGAATATAAAGGAACTACAATAGAAAATAGAACAGAACGTTTAACAGAGTATTTAAGATTTTCTGCTGAATCTTCTGATAGATTGCCAGACGGAGAATATCAATATGTTGTACATCAAAATCAAAAGATTTATATTAACGGTTCGGAATATTTTTGGTATGACCAAGGTGTAGCGCATCCAATTCAAGGTATAACAACAAAAGCAGCAATTGCTGAAACAATTAGAACAAGTAGCAGTTATGAATATTACAAAGAAGCATATGCATTCAGTAAAAAAGTATATGAATTGTTAGGCTCAGGAAGTAATCCGATTAAACAGGTGAATATTCGAACTGTAGTTAGAAAAGCAGATGGAAAAATTGAAATAACAAGTGGAGGAACTAACCTAGAGTTTAATGCTGGCGAAAATGCTATTTTTGATATCATAAAAGACCCAGAAAATCCGGAATCCACTTTTAATCAACATAGAATTGCTGTTATCAAAAATGCAATTGAAACAAATTTGATGGCTGCCATTAATAGTTATAATAGTAATGCAAGTTCATTTTCTTATGCCTTACCAAAATTAGGAGAGGAAGACTGGGATAGAGTTGTTAATAATGTATGCATGATTTCATTTATGCAAGGAATGCCATTGGGTACAAAATATTTTAATGATTATGTAGTTATTCCAAATGATAAGAATAATGAATTTGTAGATAATGATTCACTTTATTTGATTACGAATGATGGAAAATATCATATGCCAAATTGTCCTTATTTGGTTGAAAATATTAGTAGCAATCCTAATATGATAGTAGGCGGTTATATCAATACTGCTTTCCAAAGACAAACGGTTGATGAGAATTATTATTATAGACACAGATATAATAATATACCATGTACACCTTGCTATCAGTGTTTAGTTAATTCAAGTGGCAAATATGATTTAGATGATGATATTATTAATAATACATCAGGTAGAATAACAAGAGATAGAAGTAATTATGATATTAGTATTTTAAGACAGAAATATTTTACAATTTTTGGTAGAGAAAAGAACAATTTATACAAAACAAATCGATAATGTTTAAAAAACAAAAATATGGTTATCCTAAATAAAAAATAGGTACTATTTAAAAAGGAGAACCATATGAAAATGATTAAAAAAATTGCTATTGTTATTTTACTACTTGTTATTTATATTTATGTCTGTTATATTTCTTTTTTGCCCAGTAATTACATTATTATGCAGGGTGAGAGTTTGAAGATTAATACTTTATTTGGAACTACTTTAGTTCAAAAGGAAAGTAGTAATTTAAAAACAATACAGACAGTTAGCAATTTAAATCATACCAAAGTAGAGCAAGTAGGAAAAATAGATTTTAGTTTAAGCTTATTTCATTTATTTAAAGTAAAAGATTTAAGTGTAAATGTAATCCCAAAAACTAGTGTTGTTCCAGTAGGAAAAGCAATTGGAATGAAGTTGTATACAGATGGTGTTTTGGTAGTAGGAATGTCAGAAATAGAAGGAAAAAGACCATATGAAAATACAGGAATTCAAGAGGGAGACAGAATTATTCAAATTAATGAAAATACTATTGGTAATACCACAGAGCTAATGCAAGAAGTAAATGCTAGTAAAGGTAACAAAATTAATGTAAAATATGTTCATGAAGAAGAAACAGTAACTGCTAGCATGCAACCAGTAAAAAGCGGAGAAGAGGGATACAAATTAGGTCTTTGGGTAAGAGACGCGGCAGCGGGTGTAGGGACATTAACATTTTATGAACCAGAAACAAAAATGTTTGCTACTTTAGGACATGGCATTTTAGATGTGGACACTTCAGAATTAATTAAAATTGCAAATGGAGAATTGGTTACTACGAATATTTTAAACATTCAAAAAGGTGAAAAAGGGAAGCCTGGAGAAATTAGAGGAACAATTGAGTCTGGTTATACATTAGGAAGAATTACTAAAAATACTGCCTTTGGGGTTTATGGCATGTTAGATGCACCAAGTTATATTTCTATTTCAGCTAAAGATGCTATAGAAGTAGCTTCTAGGGAAGAGATAAAGGCAGGTCCAGCAGAAATCATTTGTGAATTGGAGAATGGAAAAATACAACACTTTGCAATAGAAATTCAAAAGATTTTTGTAAGTAATAATGAAGATAATAAAAGTATGCTATTGAGAATTACAGATAAAGAACTTTTAGAAAAGACAGGTGGAATTATACAAGGAATGAGTGGAGCGCCTATTGTGCAAGATGGCAAATTTATAGGAGCAGTGACTCATGTATTAGTAAATGATCCAACAGCGGGTTATGGTGTTTTTGCAGATATTATGTTGAAGCAAATGAGGCAAGTAAATGAATAAGAATAAGTAGAGGGGATAGTATGAGAAATAATAAAATTATTATCATTTTAGTTACAGTTTTATCAGTAGTTGTAATAGGAATATTAGGAGTTATAGCAGTTGTTGCATCTGGTAATAATAAGAAACAACCAGTGGATAATCAAAATGTAGAAACTCCAAACAATAATGAAGAACAGAATATAGTAGATGGTGCAGCAAATGGAGAACAAAATAATCAGGCGAATGAATCTAATGGAAATGTAGCTTTGATTGATCCTGATATCAATCCGTCAGATACGAATACAGTTAAACCAACAGAAAGTTTTGTTTCACATTATTATTATAATCAATTAGATGATACTGCAAAAACAATTTATACAGAATTAAAAAATAGTAAAGATAAATTTATTACAGGAAATTATAGCGTAGATTATGGAACAAGATTTAATACTTTATTAAATAGTGAAGGTGGACAAGATAAACTAACTGCTGCCTTTCAAGAGGCATGGGATGCTTTTATTTATGATAATGTAGATTTATTTTATATTGATGTTACAAAGGTGAATATTAATATTCAATACCAAGACCTTGGAGGAATTAGAACTTATAAAGTATCCATTGGACCAAGAAATAATGGAAGTTATTATTTAGATACTTTCAAGACACAAGAAGAAGTGGAAAAAGCAAAATCATATTTGGAAGACATTAGAAATCAAATGACACAGCAAATTTCAACAGATGGTATTTATCGTAAATTAGGTAAGGTGCATAATTGGTTAATAGAAACAGTAAGCTATGGTGGTAATTCTAAAAATAGACATACTATTTATGGAGCGTTGGCAGATAATAAAGCAGTATGTGAGGGATATGCTAGAGCTTTTAAATATTTGATGGATGCATCAGGAGTTCCTTGTGTTCTTGTTTCAGGTACAGCAACCAACTCACAAGGTGAGGAAGAGAACCATGCATGGAATTATGTACAAATTAATGAAAATTGGTATGCGGTTGATGTTACTTGGGATGACCCAATTATAACAGGTGGAGGAGAACTAACACAAGAATTGAAATATAAATATTTTTTAAAGGGCTCAACAGAATTTAATGTAGATCATAAAGAAGATGGAAGGCTATCAGAGAATGGAAAGCAATTTAGATTTCCTACAATTTCAGCACAAAATTATAGACCATAATGATGTAAAAATAAAAACCTATCATATGATAGGTTTTTATTTTTTGATTAATTTGGGTCAACTAGTTTTGGTCCAATATTAGTAACCGTTCCTGCACCTAAGGTTAAAACAATATCACCTTCAATAGTGCGTTCTTTTAAATATTTTATAATTTCATCAAAGTCAGGAATATACATTGCTTTTTTGCCATAAGATTCTATTTTCTTGACTAAGTCCATAGAAGAAATGTTATAAGTATTATCTTCTCGAGCTGCATAAATATCTGTCACAATAATATGATCAAAATCAAGTAATGCCTTTGCAAAATCGTCTAATAGATTTTTAGTTCTACTATAAGTATGTGGTTGGAAAACAACCCATGATTTTCTATATTCCTTTTGCATCAAAGCTTTTGATGTTGCATTAATTTCGGTTGGGTGATGACCATAATCATCATAAACAGATACACCTTTATTGAAAGAACCAATATATTCAAAACGTCTATGAGCCCCAGTGTATTTGGCTAAGGCATTTTTGATATCTTCTTTTTCAATACCATATTCGTGACAAACTGCAATACAGGATAGAGCATTTAATACATTATGCTTGCCAGGAACAGATAAACGAATTGTTTTGTAAAAGGTATTGTTATAGTAAACATCAAAAGTAGGGAAGCCATTTTTATCAAAAGTAATGTTTCTAGCTAAGAAATTAGCAGTTTCATTTTCAATACCAAAAGTAACTGTTTTTGCTTTGGTATTTTTAGCAACAGTTCTACAGTAGATGTCGTCCCAGTTTACAACTAATAGTCCATCATCTGGTATTAGTGTAACATATTTACTAAAAGAACGAACGATATTTTCAATAGAACCAAAATAATCTAAGTGATCATTATCAATGTTTAAAATAATTTCTGTTTTAGGGAATAACTTTAAGTAACTTTCGACATATTCGCAAGCTTCAATAATAAAATATTCACTATTTCCAACTCTATAATTTCCATCAAGAGGTTTTAAAAAAGCACCGACTTGAATGGAAGGATCTTTCATGGCTTCTAAAAAGCAAACTGAAACCATAGAAGTAGTAGTGGTTTTACCATGAGTACCTGAAACACAAATAGTATTACGAAAGGCTTTTGTAATTTTTCCTAAAAAAGTTCCTCTTTCAATTGTAGGGATGTTTAATTCGTGAGCTTTAGTAAGCTCAATATCATCTTTACGAACAGCAGCGCTATAAACAACAACATCTGCTTTTGCAACATCTTCTAAATTGTGACCAATTGTTACAGGGATACCAGTATTCATTAGTTTTTCTGTAACCTCTGAACTAGAAGTATCAGAACCTGTTACATGAAAACCCCAGAATTTTAAAATTTCGGCGATTCCGCTCATACTAATACCGCCAATACCTATCATATGTATATTTTTATATTGTTTAAGCTCTTCTATATTTGCCAAAAAATAACACCCCTTTAAATAAACGTTAATTCGCAAGCTCAATTATATACTTTTCATATATTTTTTTCAAGATATTTATGTAAAATAATCAGGATAATATATAAAATTAATGAATAAAAAAAGATAATAAGGTTATAATATGATATGTAAACAAAAGAGAAAAAGTGATAAAGAAAAAATAAATTAAAATAATTGTAAAATAAAGAAGGAAAATTTATTTTTTTGGCGAATAATATAATTGTACATAAGAAATGTATAAAAAACTGAAAAACGGAAAGGATGGTACTTAAAAAATGCAAATTACAGATGTACGTTTAAGAAAAGTAAATTCAGAAAACAGAATGAAAGCTGTTGCTTCTGTGACATTTGATAACGAATTTGTTGTTCATGACATTAAAGTTATTGAAAGTCAAAATGGATTGTTTATTGCTATGCCAAGCAGAAAAACTCCAAACGGAGAATTCAAGGATATAGCTCATCCAATCAATGCTGATACTAGAGAGAAGATTCAAAAAGCTATATTAGAAGCTTATGAAGCTCCTGAAACTGAAGAAACTACAGATACAGAATCAGCAGAATAATAAATAACAAAAACACCGTTCCCTTAGGAACGGTGTTTTCGTGCCTTTACAGGCAGTGAATGGGTTCGAAATGCTTAGAACCCGTTTGAAGATAAGGCTTTTTCCATCACCTCCAGAGCTTTTCTGCTAATCTCATCAAGAGGAGTAATGGAGATGTGGAGGTTGGTGTCCTTTAAAGCTACACCAATGTGACAATTATGGCAGGTTACTGCGAAATTGTACAAGGAAATTTGGTTCCGGATATCTTCAAAAGAGATACGGCCCAATTCAAGATAAATCATCTTACTAGGACGTTCTTCTTTTCGATAAAGAACACTTAGTCCTTGGTGCACGCCGCTGTTATCGTATGAGAAGTACAGGGTTTCCTCCCAGTACATCATAGAGGTGCGGTGTGGATAGAGTGAATCGGTGCCGAGAAAGGACACCATTTCCTTTAAGCTTCTTGGAACTACACTTAAAGGAAAGTTTAGGTCGCGCGTCATGATCAATGTTCTAAACCTCGCTTCAGTAAAATTTCGACATGTAGTCGATTAATATATTATATCATAAAATAAAGAAAAATACAAATATGCAGGAAAAAGGATTGACTTTAGGCAAAAGTCGTTGTATAATAAAGCAGTATGTATTTGGCGATGAAGTAAGATGTGGCTACAAATTTAGAATTTTTCTAGGTTTGGAGGGAACTCTTATGGAGTATGTCGTGGCTTAGACCAAGGCGGTAAGTTACAAGATAAAAAGCACTTATCCCAAGATTTTCACATACAAGACTTGGGCTTTTATATTGGTAATAAATGAAACACCAGGGTGCGTTATAACTTCCGACCAAAATATGGACGAAAAAGTCCGGAAAGAATAGAAGGAGGGAATTTTTAAATGGCAACAAAGAAAGAAACTACAGTAACAAGCGAAAAAATCAGAATAAGACTAAAAGCTTATGATTCAGTTGTTTTAGAACAGTCTGCTGAAAAAATAGTAGATACTGCTAAAAAGACAGGAGCTAAAGTATCAGGTCCTATTCCATCGTAACAATCTTACGTTCTCCACACAAACACAAAGATTCAAGAGAGCAATTTGAAATGAGAACACATAAAAGAGTAATTGACATTCTTTATCCAACACAAAAAACAGTTGATAATTTAATGAAAATTGATTTGCCAGCTGGTGTTGATATAGAGATCAAACTATAAAATTGAAAAACTATGCTGGTATAACGTTACAATTTAACGAAATATAAGATATCAGCCAATGGGAGGAAAAAAATGAGTAAAACATTAATCGGTAAAAAAGTTGGAATGACTCAAATCTTTGATGAACAAGGAAAAGTAATTCCAGTAACAGCTATTGAAGCTGGACCATGTACAGTAGTACAAGTAAAAACAGTTGAAACTGATGGATACAATGCTATTCAATTAGGTTTCGGAGATGTAAAAGAACATAAAGTAATTAAACCTGTAAAAGGTCATTATACAAAAGTTAACTTAACACCTAAAAAACATTTAAGAGAATTTAGAGTAGATAATACAGCAGAAGTAAAAGTTGGAGATGAATTAAAAGCTGATACTTTTGCAGTAGGAGATAAACTAGATATTCAAGGAACTTCAAAAGGAAAAGGATTCCAAGGTGTTATCAAACGTCATGGTCAATCAAGAGGACCTATGGGACATGGTTCTATGTATCATAGAAGACCAGGTTCAATGGGATCAACAACTACACCAGGTAGAGTATTTAAAGGAAAGAAATTACCAGGACATATGGGACATGTAACTGTTACTATTCAAAACTTAGAAGTAGTAAGAGTGGATTTAGATAAAAATGTAGTTTTAGTAAAAGGTAGTGTACCAGGAGCAAATGGAGCTATTTTAAAACTAAAAACAAGTGTAAAAAGTAAATAAGGAGGGAAAGACAAATGCCTAAAGTAGATGTATACGATATAGAAGGTAAAAAAGTAAAGACAATCGAACTTAAAGAAGAAGTATTTGGTATTGAACCAAATGAAACAGTAGTACATCATGTTTTAGTAAATTACCTAGCAAATCAAAGACAAGGTACACAAAGTACTAAAACAAGAAGCGAAGTATCTGGTGGTGGAAGAAAACCATGGAGACAAAAAGGTACAGGTAGAGCAAGACAAGGAAGTATAAGAGCACCACAATGGATAAAAGGTGGTATTGCATTAGGACCAAAACCACGTGATTTTAGCTACAGAATAAACAAAAAAGAAAGACAACTAGCAATAAAATCAGTATTAAGTTCTAAAGTATTAGAAAACAACTTAGTAGTTGTAGATAAATTAGATTTAAAAGAAATCAAAACAAAAAATATGGTAAAAGCATTAGAAAACCTTAAAATTGAAGGAAAAACTCTAATAGTATTACCAGAAAAGAATGAAAACGTTCAAAAATCAGCAAGAAATATTGAAGGTGTAAAAACAAGTTTAACAAGCACAATCAATATCCATGATTTATTAAATTACAACAAATTAATATTAACAGTAGACAGTGTTAAAAAATTAGAGGAGGTGTATGCTTAATTATGAGACCAGAAGATATTATAATAAAGCCAATAATCACAGAAAAAAGTAACAGCGAATTAGAACAAGGGAAATACACCTTTAAAGTAGCTAAAAATGCTACAAAAGTTCAAATAGCAAATTCAGTTGAAGCATTATTCAATGTTAAAGTATTAAAAGTTAATACAATGACAGTTACAGGAAAAGTAAAAAGAATGGGTGCTCATGAAGGAAAAAGACCAGACTGGAAAAAAGCTATTGTAACAATAGATACAAATCCATCTGAAACAAAATACTTATCAAAAGGTGGAAAAGAAGTTAAAGTTGATAAGAAGTATAAGTCTTCAATAGAAGAATTTATGGGTGCTTAAGAGTTATAAGCATCGTCTAACTTAAGTTAGTCTTCTCTAAAAATTTTCAATGTATAGTGTACACCTTCAAAATTTTTAGTTCGGCTGATTTGTTATACTTGCTTCTAATTCTTAATCAAAAGAACAAAATTTTAAATATAGAGAAAGGAAGATGAAGCCATGAGTGAATTTAGAGACTCTATGAAAGTAAAAAGATTTGAAAGACTAAGAAGTGGACGTAAAGAAGGAAAAGTTATGCGTGATAATAGCTATTTTCTTTCACCAGAAAGACTTAGAAAAATATTAGAATTACCTAAAAAAGATGGAGAAGAACAAGAAAGATAAACGATAAAAATATCCAGATTAAACTGGGAAAATAAATAAATATCTGCCCAGTGGAGCAGGAAAACATCCACTAAATATAAAATAAAAGGAGAAAAGACAATGAGTATAAAAACATTCAGACCCTATACACCATCAAGAAGAAACATGACAACATTAGGAAATGAAGAAATAACAAAAAAGACACCTGAAAAATCTTTATTATCAAAAAAGAAAAAAAATGCAGGTAGAAATTCATATGGAAGAATAACAGTAAGACATCAAGGTGGAGGAAACAGACAAAAATATAGAATAATAGATTTTAAAAGATTAAAAGATGATATGCCAGCTACAGTTATAGGAATCGAATATGATCCAAACCGTACAAGTAACATAGCATTAATTAAATATGAAGATGGAGTTTTAAATTATATATTAGCTCCACAAGGATTAAAAGAAGGAGACAAAGTAGTATCTGGAAATAATGCAGATATTAAACCAGGAAACTGCTTACCAATAGAAAACATACCAGTAGGTACAGTAATTCATAATATAGAATTAAACCCAGGTCAAGGTGGAAAAATGGTAAAAGCTGCTGGAGGAGAAGCTCAATTAATGGCTAAAGAAGGAAATTATGCACATATAAGATTACCTTCTGGAGAAATGAGATTAGTTAGAGCAAAATGTAGAGCAACAATAGGAACAATAGGAAATGCAGACCACAGCAATATCAAATTAGGAAAAGCAGGAAGAAAAAGACATATGGGTATAAGACCAACAGTTAGAGGTTCTGTTATGAACCCAGTAGATCACCCACATGGTGGTGGTGAAGGTAGAGCACCAGTAGGACATAGTGGACCACTTACTCCTTGGGGTAAACCAGCATTAGGATATAAGACAAGAAAGAAAAATAATAAAACAGACAAATATATAGTAAAGAGAAGAAAATAGGTAAAAGGAGGA
>CAJUSU010000023.1:15458-23435 GCA_910589185.1 uncultured Clostridia bacterium | reverse complement strand
CAGTAAAGCTATTAGATGTAGAATTCAATGAAGAAGTTTGCTATACAATCGTAGGATCTACAGAAGTAGATTTAGCACAAAATAGAATTTCAAATGAATCTCCAATCGGAGCTGCTATTTTAGGTGCTAAGAAAAATCAAACAATTGAAGTGCAAGCACCAGCAGGTGTTGTTCAATACAAAATATTGTCTATTACAAAATAATTGTCAGTTTGGGGACGTTAGTTTAACTGACATGTGTCCCAAAACTGACATTGTAAGTCTAAAAAATACACACTTAATTGAAGTGTGTATTTTTTGATTTTACATAAATTGCTTTCTATATACTTTCCAATGCAAGTGTAATCATATTGTTTAAAGACTTTTCTCGTTCTTCAGAAGTACTTTCTTGTTGTTTATAGTAAGAATCTACTACAGTAAGCAAACAAGCGGCATCTTTTTTGAAATAATCAGCCATATAAAATAAGGCAAAGGCTTCCATTTCACAAGCAATAATATTTAAGTCTTTTGGAAAGCGATGAATAAAGGCAGGGATATCTTCTAAATAGCCATCAAAACATTCATTACATAAAGTATTTCCTTTAATATAAGGCATATTAATTTCTTCAGCAGTTTTCTCTATTTGAGCATTTAAACTTTGGCTAGCACTAGCAATATGGCAATCTTTTTCATTCCAAGAAAAAGCAAAATTAGATTCTGTATAAGATTTATCCACTAAAATAGTATCAAATAAATTTAAATCATTATTATAGGCTCCACAAGAACCAATACGAATAATTTTTTCTACATCATAAAATTTAAATAATTCATATGAATAAATTCCCATACTAGGCATACCCATTCCAGAAGAAAAGACAGTAACTTCTTTTCCTTTATAAGTACCTGTATAAGCAAGCATATTTCTAACAGTATTTACCAAACGAGCATTTTCTAAAAAATTTTCGGCAATATATTTTGCACGTAAAGGGTCTCCTGGCATTAATACAGTTTTAGCAATATCTTCTTTTTTTGCATTACAATGAATTGACATTTTTATTTCCTCCTTTGTCAGGTTAGGGACGTTCCTTTTCCTGACAGTTTTGTCAGTTTGGGGACACACCTTTTCTAAAAAATATTTTATAAACTAGATTATATAATGAAAAATTTATCTTGACAAGTGATTTCTATTAATGATAATATTAATAATGTAGTAGATTTAAAAAAAACCGCATTTTTCGGTTTGATTTTAAATCTATTTTTTTCGTTTTAGAAAAAAGTTTTAATATGTAATGAAGGAATAAAGGAGGTAAGCTATGAATACAAAGTATATTTTTGTTACAGGAGGAGTAGTATCAGGACTAGGAAAAGGAATTACAGCTGCATCTTTAGGAAGGCTATTAAAAAATAGAGGTTACAAGGTAGCTAATCAAAAGTTTGACCCATATTTAAATGTAGACCCAGGAACTATGAGTCCCTATGAACACGGAGAAGTATTTGTTACCAATGATGGAGCAGAAACAGACCTTGACTTAGGACATTATGAAAGATTTACAGACGAAAACTTGACAAAATACTCTTCTGTTACAACGGGCAGAATTTACTCAGAAGTAATTGAAAGAGAAAGAAGAGGAGATTATTTAGGAAAAACGGTGCAAGTCATTCCTCATATTACGAATGCTATTAAAGAAAAAGCATATAAATTTGAAAATACAGATGTAGATATTGTCATTACTGAAATTGGCGGAACAGTTGGAGATATTGAAAGCTTACCATTTCTAGAGGCTATTCGCCAAATAGGATTAGAAAGACCGGAACATGATGTAATTTATATTCATGTTACACTTTTACCATATATCTATGGCTCTAATGAACTAAAATCAAAACCAACACAACACTCCGTAAAAGAATTACAATCTATTGGAATTAAACCAGATATCTTAGTATGTAGAGCAGAACAAGATATAGAGGACTCTATTCGTAATAAGCTTGCCCTATTTTGCAATGTAAAAAAGGAAGATGTTATTCAAAATAAAACAGTGCAAGATTTATATGAAGTACCTCTTATGCTAGAACAAGAAGGATTAGCACATCGCGTTTGTGAAAAACTAGAATTAAATGATAAACCAGACAATAAAAATTGGGAAAAAATGATAGAAAACATTAAGAACTTAAAAGATGATAAGGTTTCTATTGCGATTGTTGGAAAATATGTTAAATTAGAAGATTCTTATTTATCCGTTGCAGAAAGTATTAAACATGGAGGATTTGCTAACAGTTGCAAAGTAGATGTTGCCTTTATAGACTGTGAAGGAATTACAAAAGAAAATGCAAAAGAAAAGTTAGGAAAATATAATGGAATTATCGTACCAGGAGGATTTGGAAATAGAGGAATTGAAGGAAAAATTGCAACAGTACAATATGCGAGAGAAAATAGGGTTCCATTTTTGGGAATTTGTTTAGGTATGCAGATGGCAGTTGTAGAATTTGCAAGACATGTTTTAGGATATGAGGATGCAAATTCAGAAGAATTTGATGAAACAACAGAACACCCAGTCATTCATATTATGGAAGATCAAGTACATGTGGCTAAAAAAGGTGGAACTATGAGATTAGGAGCATATCCTTGTCATATTCAAAAAGGAAGCTTAGCAGAAAAGGTATATGGTAGCTTAGAAATTTCAGAAAGACATAGACACCGTTTTGAATATAACAATGATTATAAAGAAGAAATGGAGAAGAATGGACTTATTTGTTCAGGATTATCTCCAGATGGAAGTTTAGTGGAAATTGTAGAATTAAAGAATCATCCATATTTTATAGCAGCACAATTTCACCCAGAATTCCAATCAAGACCAGACAGACCACAACCATTGTTTGTAAACTTAGTAAAAGCAGCAAAAGCAAATAAAAGATAATTGTAGAAATATGTCGAAAATTGCGATGAAAAGTGGAAAAATAAGCAAAAAATACTTGAAATTAAAACAAAAAACGTCTATAATAAAAATAGGCATAAAAGAATTCCTATTAGAAGGAAAAACGCATTGCCAACAATTTGCGTTGTGATAAATAGTTGGCTCGATAGAAAAAACGCACTACCAACAGTTCGCGTTGTGATAAATAGTTGGTTTGAAGAAAACTTCCTAAATTTTAGTTTGGGAAGTTTCCTATTCTTAATAAATTCATAAAGTTCTTTTATGAAAAGTTTCCATAAAAAAGGAGTAATTGAATAGATGATAGAAGATGGTTTATATATTGTAAAAGACCTTTATTTTTTGATGCTTGAAAAATATCGGTTGCAAATTTAAGCAAAATAAACAAGAAGCTAGACCAACGTTTTGCTGTATTCAAGATAAATATGTACCAGAATTATTTTGGGCAATCCCGACTAGCAAAATTACAAAAGAAAAGAACATGGAAAGAATAAAAAGATATATAAATAGTGGCAAGAAAATAGAAAACTGTTTTTATCATATAGGGCATACTAATATGCCGTGTGTTTTTTGCATTAGTTCATGTTTTCCAATCATAGAAAAATATATTGAAAGGCCATACACTGTAAATGGAAAACATTTTGTTATTCATGATAAAGAACAAAATAAAATAGTGAAATATAAATTGAGGCGAATTTTGCAAGCAGAAAGTAAATATCCAAATCGTTTTGAGCAAAAAATTACCTTAATTGAAGAAATTATGAAGCAAGAATTAAATTGTGAAAATAATGTAAAAAATTAAAATACATACTTGACATTTTAAATGAATGGGTATAAAGTATTAGCAGTCTCAAAAAGAGACTGCTAATTTTAAAAACTAAGAAGTTGGCGAAACATGCTATACAAGCACTTTTGCACTTCTAAAACTTAGAGATTAGCATAGAATAGAAAAGAGTGTTAAAAGTAAAAAAGGAGGTATTTTTATGTTAAAACCATTAGGAAACAGAGTAGTCGTAAAAATGGTAGAAGCAGAAGAAACCACCAAAAGTGGTCTCATCATTACAAGTAAATCAGAAGAAAAATCTCAAATAGCAGAGGTTATCAAAGTTGGACCGGGAATAGAAGAAGATGGAAAAAAAGTTCCAATGCAAGTAAAAGAAGGAGATAAAGTTGTTCTAAATCAATATGCAGGAACAACTGTAAAATATGAAAGCGAAGATTACGTTATCGTAAAAGAAAGCGATATATTAGCAATAGCAGAGTAAAGAGACACAAGAAGTATATAAATTTGAAGGAGGAAAAAACATGGCTAAAGAGATAAAATTTGGAGAAGACGCTAGAAAAAGTCTATTAAATGGCGTTAATAAATTAGCAGATACTGTAAAAGTAACATTAGGACCAAAAGGAAGAAATGTTGTATTAGATAAAAAGTTCGGTGCACCATTAATCACAAATGACGGTGTTACGATTGCAAAAGAAATTGAATTAGATGACCCATATGAAAACATAGGAGCACAAATTGTAAAAGAAGTATCTATCAAAACAAATGATGTAGCAGGAGATGGAACAACTACTGCTATGGTGTTAGCACAAAACATGATTCGTGAAGGTGTCAAAAACGTAGCAGCTGGTGGTGACCCAATGGCAATTAAAAGAGGTATGGATAAAACCATGAATGCTGCTGTAGAAGCATTAAAAGAAAGTAGTGTTCAAGTAAATGGAAAAGAAGACATTGCAAGAGTTGCAAGTATTTCTGCCAATAATGATGAAGTAGGAGAATTGATTTCAGAAGCAATGGAAAAAGTTTCTAAAGATGGAGTTATTACCATTGAAGAATCAAAAACATCTCAAACAGAATTAGATGTCGTAGAAGGAATGCAATTCAATAAAGGTTATGTTTCACCATATATGGTAACAGATACTGAAAAAATGGAAGCAATTGTAGATAATCCATATATTTTAATTACAGACAAGAAAATTAGCAATATTCAAGAAATTCTACCTTTATTAGAAAGCTTAATGCAACAATCTGGAAAATTAGTTATCATTTGTGATGATATTGAAGGAGAAGCATTATCAACTTTAATTCTAAATAAATTAAGAGGTGTTATTAATGTAGTAGCAGTAAAAGCACCAGGATATGGTGATAAGAGAAAACAAATGCTAGAAGATATCAGCATTTTAACAGGTGGAGAAGTTATCACATCTGATTTAGGATTAGAATTGAAAGATACTACCATTGAACAATTAGGTAGAGCAAGACAAATCAAAGTACAAAAAGAAAATACTATTATTGTAGATGGTATGGGAGACAAAGCTCAAATCGACGCAAGAGTAGCACAATTGAAAGCACAAATTGCAGAAGAAAAGAGCTCATTCGAAAAAGAAAACTTACAAGAACGTTTAGCAAAAATCGCTGGTGGTGTAGCTGTTATTGGCGTTGGAGCTGCAACAGAAGTAGAAATGAAGGACAGAAAATTAAGAATTGAAGATGCTCTATCTGCCACAAAAGCAGCAGTAGAAGAAGGAATTGTACCAGGTGGTGGAACAGCTTATATTGATATCATTCCTAAAGTAGCAAAAACAGTAGAAACTTTAGAAGGTGATGAAAAAATAGGTGGAAAAATAATCTTAAGAGCATTAGAAGAGCCAGGAAGACAAATTGCAGTCAATGCTGGATTAGAGCCATCTGTTATCTTAGAAAAAGTGAAAAATAGCCCAGTTGGAGTGGGATTTGATGCTGCAACTGAAACCTATGTGGACATGAAAAAAGCAGGAATTGTAGATCCAACAAAGGTATCAAGAAGTGCTATTCAAAATGCAGTATCTATTGCATCTATGATTTTAACAACAGAAAGTTTAGTAACAGACAAAAAAGAACCAGAATCTTGCAAATGTGGTCATGATGACCATGAAGATATGAGTGGAATGTATTAAAATAAAAGTGTCAGGTTAGGGACGTTCCTTTTCCTGACACTTTTGCCATATTAGGGACAGACCTTGAACTAGCACTTTACTTTTGCTTTTAATCAAGCTATAATAGAGGAAATACAAATAAAAGAAGGAATAGATATGGAACAAAGAACAGTAGCATTTTGCACTTTAGGTTGCAAAGTAAATCAATATGAAACTAATGCCATGATGCAAAGTTTTATAGAAGCAGAATATGAAATAGTAGAGTTTGAAGAAAGAGCAGATATCTATGTTATTAATACTTGTACTGTAACAAACATGGCAGATAAGAAATCAAGACAGATGTTAAGAAGAGTCAAGGAAATTAACCCTGACTCTATTCTTGTAGCAGTTCGGATGCTATGTACAAGTGGCAAAAGAAAAGCTAGAAGAAATACCTGAGATTGACTTGATTTTAGGAGTGAATGAAAAAAGCAAAATTGTAGAATATGTAGAGGAATTAAGCCGAATAAAGCAGAATACATTAGTGCAAGTTTCAGATGTGGCAAAACAAGAAGAATTTGTAGAATTTGGAACAGTAACATATACAGAAAAAACAAGAGCAGTTATCAAAGTACAAGATGGATGTAATCAATTTTGTTCTTATTGTATTATTCCTTATGCTAGAGGACGTATTAGAAGCAGAAGACCAGAATGGGTAATGAAAGAAATAACAGAGATTGCCCAAAAAGGAATTAAAGAAGTCGTATTAACAGGAATTCATTTGGCTTCTTATGGAAAAGATTTTACTGAAAATACAGTTTTAGACATTTCACATGACTTAAAATATGAAATGGACAAAAGGGAATTCTTGCTAATCGATTTATTAGAAGAAATTCAAAAAGTAGAGGGAATTGAAAGAATTCGTTTAGGTTCATTGGAGCCAACATTAATGACAGAAGAATTTGTAAAGAGATTATCAAAACTTTCTAAAATATGTGACCAATTCCATTTATCCTTACAAAGTGGATATAATGAAACATTAAAAAGGATGAATCGAAAATATACAACAGAAGAATTCGAAAAAGGTGTAGAACTTTTAAGAACTGCGTATCCAAAAGTACATTTAACAACAGATGTAATTGTAGGATTTCCAGGAGAAACAGAGGAAGAATTTCAAAAGACTTATGAATTTTTAGAGAGAATTAAATTCTATAAAATGCATATTTTTAAGTATTCGCCAAGAAACGGTACAGTGGCCGCCAAAATGCCAAATCAAATTGATGGAAATATCAAAGAAGAAAGAAGCGACAAACTAATGGCACTTTCAGACAAAAATGAGGCAGAATATCAAAAGCAATATATAGGAAAGCAAGTAGAAGTTTTGTTAGAAGATAGGGAAAAAGAATATATCAAAGGACATACAAAAAACTATATGGTAGTAAAAGTAAAAACACAAGAAGAGTTGGAAAATACTATTCAAAAAGTGACGATAACAGGAATAGAAGGACTAGAATTAGTAGGTTCGTTAGCAGATGATTAAAAAATATATAGGGGAAAAGAATATGAAATTTTATGAGATTTTAATGGAGGAAGGAAAAAAGGACGGAGTAGTAAAAAACGTTGTAGGAGGAATTATAGTAAATCAAAATAATGAATTTTTATTGTTGACTAGAAAACGAGATGATTTTTATGGCGGAATTGATGAATTACCTAGTGGAAATATGGAAGAAAACGAAACGATAGTTGAAGCCTTAACTAGAGAAATTAAAGAGGAAACGAATCTTAATGTAGAAAGAATAGAAAATTATATTAATAGCTTTGATTATGAATCAAGAAGTGGAAAGAAGTCAAGAGAATATAATTTTAGTGTAAAAGTAAAAAATGTCAATAATATTAAATTAAGTGAGCATGAATGTTATAAATGGCAGTCAATTGAAGAGGTAAGGAGAAATCCTAAAATTACAAAGGAAATTAAATTTACTTTAGAAATTTATTACTTCAATTTAATAGAACATAATATTTCTTTTTAGAAATCTTGATTTCTAGTAATTCATAGTATATAATTTTAACCAGATTATGTCAAAGTAGCAAAATAGTTTACTAAAAAAGGGGAAGAAATTATGAAAGCAATAGAAATAAGAAACAAATATTTAAATTATTTTAAAAGACAAGGA
>CAJUSU010000023.1:10588-15448 GCA_910589185.1 uncultured Clostridia bacterium | reverse complement strand
AAGTTATTCCAAGTGCACCATTAATACCAGAAAATGACCCATCAGTCTTATTTACAACAGCAGGAATGCAACCATTAGTACCATATCTATTAGGAGAAAAACACCCAGAAGGTACACGTCTTACAGATTACCAAAAATGTATTAGAACAAATGACATTGATGAGGTAGGAGATAATCGCCATCTTACCTATTTTGAGATGCTTGGAAATTGGTCTTTAGGAGATTACTTTAAAGAAGAAGCAATTGCTATGTCCTATGAATTTTTAACAAAGGAATTAGGAATTGATCCAAGTAAACTATCAGTTACTTGTTTTGCAGGAGATGAAGATGCGCCGAGAGATACGGTAGCTGCTGAAGCTTGGAAAAAAGCAGGAATTCCAGAAGAAAGAATTTACTTTTATGGAAAAGATAATAACTGGTGGATTGCAGGAGAAGAAGGACCTTGTGGACCAGATACAGAAATGTTTTTAGATACAGGTAGACCAGCATGCTCTCCAAACTGTGGCCCAGACTGCGACTGCGGTAAATATGTTGAAATTTGGAATAACGTATTTATGGAATTCTATAAAGCAAAAGATGGATCTATTTCTAAACTAAAACAACAAAACGTAGATACTGGTCTTGGGCTAGAAAGAATGGCGATGCTATTACAAGGAAAAGAGACTCCTTTTGATATTGAATTATTCTTACCAGTTATGGAAAAATTGAAAGAACTAGCAAAAGTAGATTATATAGAAAGTAGAAGAATTGTAGCAGAACACTTACGCTCAAGTATGATGATAATAGCAGACGGAGGAAGACCAAGCAATATTGATAGAGGTTATGTTTTAAGAAGATTAATCAGAAGAATGACAAGACACCTTAACAAGCTACAAATTGATTTAAATGAGCTTCCAACACTAATTGAACTATATGTAGAAACATTAAAAGAACTATATCCAGATTTAACAGAGAAAAAGGAAACTATAAAAGAAGTTATAGTAGCTGAAAAGGACAAGTTCGTAAAAACATTATCTAACGGGGAACGAGAATTTAATAAAGTAGTTAGCAAATTAAAACAAGAGGATAAAACAATCATTGATGGGCATACTATATTCAAACTATATGAAACTTATGGTTTTCCACCAGAGGTTACGCAAGATTTAGCAAAAGAGCAAGGTTTTGAAATAGAAATGACGGAGTTTGATAAACTCTTTAAAGAGCATCAAGAAAAATCAAGACAAGGAAGCGAGCAAAAGTTTAAAGGTGGCTTAGCTGAACAAAATGAACAAACGACTAAATATCATACAGCGACCCATCTTCTAAATGCAGCATTAAAAGTAGTTGTAAGTCAAGATATTCACCAAAAAGGTTCTAACATTACAACTGAAAGAATGAGATTTGACTTTAGCTGTGACCATAAATTAACAGATGAAGAAAAACAAAAAGTAGAAGATTTGGTAAATGAATGGATAAAACAAGATTTAACAGTTACTATTCAAACAATGAAAAAAGAAGACGCAGTAGCTTCAGGTGCAGAATGTATGTTTATTGAAAAATATCCAGATGAAGTTACAGTATATACAATAGGAGAGGTATCAAAAGAAATCTGTGGTGGTCCTCATGTAACACATACTGCAGAACTTGGTCATTTTACAATTAAAAAAGAAGAGGCGAGTTCAGCAGGAGTTAGAAGAATTAAGGCAATACTAAGTTAGGAGGAAAAATGGAAGATTGTATTTTTTGTAAAATTATAAAAGGAGAAATTCCTTCAGAAAAAGTATATGAAGATGATGAAATATTAGCTTTTAAAGACATTCAACCAACAGCGCCAATTCACATATTAATTATTCCTAAAAAGCATATTACAAATTTAATGGAAATTGCACCAGAAGATAGTGCGTTAATGGGAAAAATAGTAGAAGCAATGCAAAAGGTAGCAAAGCAACTAGGAGTAGATGAAAAAGGATTTCGAATTATTTCTAATTGTGGACCAGATTCAGGACAAGAAGTAATGCATCTACATTTTCATTTACTTGCTGGAAGAAAAATGGGACCAAAGATTGCAGGATAAACGAAAGATAAACTTACCTAAAAAATATAGAAAAACTTCGAAAAATGTGGTATAATGGATGTAGATATGGGAGATTCTATATAAAGGAGGAAGACAAATGTTTAATAGTAAATATAGTAAATTATTAACAACATTATTAGTTATTGCAATTGTTGCCATTTTAGGAATTCTAATTTTTGTTGGAATTAATTGGTATAAAGCGTATATGACGGAAAGTGACGTGGGTGCAGGAGTAGACCAATTTGATGGGTATATTAATAATACAATTGCTAAAAATCCAAATAATAATGAAGAAAATAATGTAGTAGATTTAGTAAATCCGGATATTGATGTCAATAATACTGTTACCAATACAAATAATGGTGGTAATGGAGGAACTACTTCAAGCAAACCAAAATATAAAGGCTTCAACATGGTAGGAAAAATTGAAATTCCAAAAATTAAGCTAAGTTGCCCTGTTTTGGAAACAGCAACAGACAGCGCTATTGAAGTAGCAGTAGCAGTTTTAAGTGGGCCAGGAGTTAATCAAGTAGGTAATACTCTTATCATAGGACATAATTATAGAAATGGAACCTTTTTCTCTAATAATAAAAAATTAGAAAAAGGAGATAAAATCTATTTAACAGATTTATCTGGTAAGAAAATTACATATAAGATTACAACAAAATATCAGACATCAACAAGTGATGCAGACTATATGTTAAGAGATACAAAGGGAAAAAGAGAAATTACATTATCAACTTGTACAGATGATTCTAAACAAAGATTAATTCTTTGGGCAGAAGAAACATAAATAAAACTAAAAAAGAATAAGATACAAAAAAAGAAGGTTGAAAAAACCTTCTTTTTGTTGGTTGGGCTGGGTAGATTCGAACTACCGCATGCTAGAGTCAAAGTCTAGTGCCTTACCGCTTGGCTACAGCCCAATGTATATTTTAAATGGGGTGGAAGATGGGACTCGAACCCACGATCTCCAGTGCCACAAACTGGCGCGTTAACCAGCTACGCCACATCCACCAGAAATGCATTAATTACTTAACGCATTTATAATTTTACAATATTTGATACTGTTTTGTCAATAGTATCATTTGATTTTTTAGTTTTATTTATGCAAAAAAATGAAAAAATTACTATTTTAGTGTTTTTTATTGGTTTCAATTAAAAAGAAGAATGAACAAATTGACATAAAGCCAAAAATATAATATAATCCATATAGGCATTTTTATAAAAAACCAATTTTAAAGGAGGACATTATGACGAAAAGACGGTTTAAAAGAATAGCGGGAAAGGTTCTGAAAGTCGGTTCAATACTAGCAGGAATGTATCTTATTATTGTAATCTTCGGCATAGAACCATTGAAGAAGATTGGCAATATATGTGCAGAGCAGGAAGGCTGGAGAGCGGGAATAAAAGTTACTTTACAAATATTAAAACTGCTCTTTGGAATGACATATTCCTTTTTTGGTATGCTGATACTATATCGCTGGGGACAACACCTCATTGACAAAAACCGGTAAGATTGACAGTAAATAGAAATTGGTAAGTAAAAACAAAAGCAAATCACTTTTGTGCGGTGTAATCGTAAGAGATTATGCCGTTTTTTCTAATAAGAGAATAAAACTAAAGTTTTTTTATTTTTCTCTTGCATTTTTTAGAAAAGTTAGGTATGATAAAGCTAATTAGAACAAAGAAAATGAAATAAGGAGGTACTTATGATAGTAGACGATAAGGGAAACGTATTTGAAGATAGAAGAAAAAACAAAGTAGATAGAAGAGATGCAATAGGTGGTACAAATGGAAAAACAACAGAAAGAAGAAAAAACGATAGACGTAGACCTGCTTCAGAAGAGAAAAATAAAGAAGTTAATAGATAAATGAAAAGAGGCAAAAACTCGAAGGAGTTTAATGCCTCTTTTTGTTATCTGAATTCTAAAAGATTAGAATTAGCAGCAGCTTCTACCGCCACCACAACAACAGATTAAAAGAATTACAATAATAATCCAAATGCAGCAATCGTCACCGAAACCACATCCACAACCTCTATTTTCTGACATAAAAATTCCCCCCTTTCTAAGTAAAACTATTTAAAGATTAGCAACCGCATCCATTGTTACAGCCACAGCCACAATTGTTGTTGCCGCCACAGCAGAAAAGTAACAAGAATAGGATAATGAACCATAAAAGTTCACTGTTATTACAACATCCTCCCATTTTCTATACCTCCCTATGAACTTTATTTTTTAGGTCTTTCGTATGGTATATAATATTCTTTTTATGAAAAAGTGTTACAAAATAAAAATGCAAACTAATAAAATAAAAAAACTGTCAAAAAACTATACAAAAAAGAAAAAAGAATGATATAATGGAAGCCAAAGAAAACAATGGACAAATTTTATGATAATAAATATACCAAAAAGACAAAAATAGAAAGGAAGAAGAATGGGAAATATAGTATTATTAGATGACAATACCATTAATAAAATTGCAGCAGGGGAAGTAATTGAAAGACCAGCATCTGTTGTAAAAGAATTAATGGAAAATTCAATAGATGCAGGTGCAACCGCGATTAGTGTAGAAATTAGAAATGGTGGAATTTCTTATATTCGTATTACAGATAACGGAAAAGGAATTGAGCCAGATGATATGGAAATTGCATTTGAAAGACATGCTACTTCAAAAATTAGAAGAGCAGAAGATTTAGAAACAGTTACTTCTATGGGGTTCAGAGGAGAGGCTTTGGCAAGTGTTGCTGCTATTAGTAAAATAGAAATGGTTTCTAAAACTGAAGAAAATGAAATTGGCTATAG
>CAJUSU010000023.1:0-10578 GCA_910589185.1 uncultured Clostridia bacterium | reverse complement strand
TAACAAAGAAGAAACAGGTTGCCCAAAAGGAACTGCAATTACAATTACAGATTTATTTTTTAATACTCCTGTAAGATATAAATTTTTAAAGAAAGATTTTACGGAAGCAGGATATATAGAAGATGCGGTTACAAGACTTGCTTTAGTACATCCAGAAGTAGCTATTAAGTTAATTAATAGTGGAAAAACAATTATACAAACTCCAGGAAACAACGAGTCAAAGGCTACAATTTATAGTATCTATGGAAAGGACATAGCTGAAAATATTTTAGACGTAGATTATACTTATGAAGATGTACACATTACAGGAGTAATTGGCAAACCAGCAATTGCCCGTTCTAATCGTTCAAATCAACTATTCTTTGTTAACCAGAGATTTATTAAAGATAAGACTTTAACCAGTGCGGCAGAGCAAGGATACAAAGGTATGATTACTATTGGAAAATATGGATTTTTAGTTTTAAATATTGAAATGAATCCACAAAAAGTAGATGTTAATGTACACCCCGCTAAATTAGAAGTTAGATTTGAAGAAGAAAATAAAATTTTTAAAGCAGTATATCATGCTGTTAAGGATACCTTATTAAAGGGCGACTTAGTAGAGGATACGGAAAGAGAAAAAGAGGGAATAGAAACACAAAGGATTGTTACAGACGAAAAAGTACCAGAGGAAATAATTGCAGCTAATGCAAAACCTGTAGAGGAAGTTCAATATAGTCAAAATATTGAAGAAAAGAAGGAAAAAGGACTAGCAGGTTTATTTAGAAAAATGCAAGGAAACAAGGAAGAAACGACAACAGAAACTAATAGTAATGGCACGGAGGAAGCTAATAGCAAGACAGAAGGCGAAGTTGATCCGTTTGCAGTACCTCCAAAACCAGAGGTGATTACACAAGTAGAAGATACAAAACAACTAGATGGAATGGAAACAAAAGTAATAGATGCTAAAGTAGTAAACGAGAAATTACTAGAAGGTGTTAAAAAATTAGACAGTTTGCAAATAGATCCTCAAACAGAAGATTTTGATGAAATGTATGTACGTACTTTTGGAAGCATGCCAGTAGAAGTAAAAAGAGAAAATGAGAAAAAAGCAGAACAATTAAAAGAAGAAGAGGAAAAATACCAAGTTAAAGCAGAAGAACTAACAACAGCAGAAAATATTTCTATTTTCGAAGAAGAAAAACAAGCGATACCAAATTATAAATTTATTGGGATTGCCTTTTCTACTTACATCATTTTAGAATTAGATAAAGAATTGTATATATTAGACCAACATGCAGCTCATGAAAGAATTTTGTATGAAAGAGTAAAGAAAAATTATTATAGTGAAGAAGAAAAAGATTCTCAATTAATGTTACTTCCAGATATTATTAATCTATCACACAAAGAAATGGATATCGCAAGAGAAAATATGGAGATGTTTCAAAAAGCAGGATTTACTTTAGATGAGTTTGGAGAAAATACTATCAGATTAACAGGAGTTCCTAATATTTGTTTAGAATTAAATACAAAAGAATTATTCTTGGAAACACTAGATGAAATTAATACTGTAGCTAGAACTGCAAAACAAGAAATAGAAGAAAAGTTCATTGCAACAGTAGCGTGTAAAGCAGCTGTAAAAGCTAATATGGCTTTAACCAAAGAAGAAGTAGATAAATTAATGGAACAATTACTAGTATTGCCAAATCCATTTACTTGCCCACATGGAAGACCAACAGCTATTAAAATGACCAAAAATGATATTGAAAGAAAATTTTCAAGGAGATAAAAACAGATGGTAATATTTATATATATGTGTATCTTAGCCTTAAATTTAGTAGCCATTTTTTTGACCTATCACTTTTTAGGCAAAGAGATGGACAAGAAGGCGAAAGGAATATTTATTATTGTAGGAATTGCTGTTATCTATATGCTAGTTAGCTTTATATATTGGATTGGAACAAAAGATATTGATTTAGGTAACAATGAAAGCTTTGGAAAAAATCTAATAACCTTTACTTTTGTACCAGTAAATGCCATTGTCATTTTACCATTCTTAGCGAGTTCCTATAAAAACTTGCAAGAAGGAAAGCTAAAATCAGAGCCTTTTAGAAATCGTTGCATTTTATTAGCAATTGTTTTGAGTATCTTACTAATTATAGAATTTTTCTACTTTAAGGATATTCAAACAGGAATTTATAATATGCTACAAAATGCGAGAAGCAACCGCTAGAAAAGTAAAGAAACAAGAAGGAGAAAAAGATGAAATCAAAACCAAAAGTAATTGTTATTTGCGGACCGACAGCTTCAGGCAAAACGGGACTTTCTGTAAAACTAGCACAAGCAATGAATGGAGAAATTATATCTTGTGATTCTATGCAAATCTACAAAGATATGACCATAGGCACAGCAAAAGTAACCGAAGAAGAAATGCAGGGAATACAACATTATTTAATTGATTTTGTTTCACCAGAAGAAAGATATAGTGTTGCCGATTTTCAAAAGGATAGTGAAAAAGCAATTAGTAAGATCTTAGCAAAAGGGAAGACTCCAATTGTAGTGGGAGGAACAGGACTTTATGTAGATACTTTGGTATACCATATTCAATATCCAGAAGTTGAAACAGATTTAGCATATAGACAACAATTAGAAAAGATGATAGAGGAACAAGGTTTAGAAACATTATACCAAAAAGCGAAAGAAATTGATTTGCAAGCCACGGAAAAAATCAGTAATAATGATCAAAAGCGTATTATGCGTATTTTAGAGATTTATCATCAAACAGGAAAAACAAAAACACAACTAGAAATAGAATCACGTAGAGAAGAGCCACCTTATGAATATTTAATGTATGCAATAGATATGGATAGAGAAAAACTTTATGATAGAATTAATCAAAGAGTAGATATTATGATAGAACAAGGGTTAATTGAAGAAGTACAAGAACTATTGAAAAAATACAAAAGTTTTCCTACTGCTATGCAAGGTTTGGGCTATAAAGAAGTTGTACCTTATTTGCAAGGCGATATCACAAAAGAAGAAATGATAGAAAATTTGAAACAAGAAACTAGAAGATATGCCAAACGTCAATTAACATGGTTTCGAAAGAACAAAGAAATTAAATGGCTAGACGGATTAGCTCCAGCAGAAGAGAATATACAAAGGATATTGGAGGATTATGAAGAAGCAGAAGCTGAAAAGAAAATATAAATTGAATAGAAAAATAATGATAGCAATTTCGATTGTAGTATTAATAATACTAGGATATTGTCTCTATAAAGTAATGGCACTAGTTCAAAATCCAACTAATACTTTTAGTGTAGAACAAGGAAAGATTTATCAAGAAGAAGCGGCAATCGGTTATATTATTAGAGAAGAAACAGTTGTAAAAGGAAATAACTATAAAAATGGAATGGCACAGATAAAAACAGAAGGAGAAAGAGTTGCTAAAAACGAAGCTATTTTTCGTTACTATTCTAGTGGAGAGGAAAATTTAAAAAAGAAAATTGCAGACTTAGATGTGAAGATAGATGAAGCAATGGCAGGAGAAAAAGGACTATTTACAGTAAGCGATGTAAAAGCTATTGAAAAACAAATTGAAGAGAAAATTGCTTCATTAGTAACTACCAATAATATGCAAACCATCCGTGAAGCAAAAAAAGAGATTAGCAGTGCAATTACAAAGAAAGCTCAAATAGCAGGAGAGTATAGCCCAGCAGGTTCTTATTTGAAGAAATTAATTAATGAAAGAAAAAAATATGAAAATCAATTAAATTCAGGTGCAGAATATTTAAAAGCACCAATTAGTGGTGTAGTTTCTTATAAAGTAGATGGATATGAGGAAATACTTTCACCAAGTAATTTTAATAACCTAAGTAAAGAAACTTTGAAGAAGTTAAATATTAAGACGGGACAAGTAGTAGCAGATAGCACTGAAAGTGGAAAAATTATTAATAATTTTGGGTGCTATATAGCTTGTATACTGAATTCAGAACAGGCAAAAGAAGCAAAGCTTAGTTCATCTGTTAAAATAAGACTTCCAAATAATGCAGAAGTTTTAAGTACAATAGAATACATTTCACATGAAGATGATGATACAATTTTAGTATTAAAATTATCAGAGCAAGTACAAGAATTAGTTAGTTACCGAAAAATTTCCTTTGATATTATATGGTGGAGCCATAGCGGTAAAAAAGTACCAATCAGTGCAATTGGAAAAGAGCAAAAAGGTGATAATGAAATATGCTATGTAGTTCGAACAAGAGCTGGATATCAAGATAAAATTTTGGTAAAAGTAACAAAACAAAATGAAAAATATTCTATTGTTGAAAATTATACAAACGCAGAACTATTAGAATTAGGATACTCAGCAGAAGAACTAAAGTCACGAAAAACTTTGACATTATATGACGAAATTTTGAAAAAACCAGAATAAAAATATTACAAAAATGTTACAGAAATATTAAAATCGTATTAAAAACAAAAAAAGTATTGACAAGAAAGCAAAAAAGTTAGATACTATAAACGATAAAACAAAAGACAGAATTTTAGGAGGGTTATAAGATGGCAGGAGCTATTATGGAAAAAGTATGGGGATTATTTGGAATGGACCCAGCAGAAGAACGTGATGATGAAGAATTAGAAAACTATGATGATGAAGAATTAGAAAACTATGATGATGAAGAAGAGGAACAACCAGAAGAGAGAAGACTATGGGGAAGAAGAAACAATAAAGTTGTTAATATGCCTCAAGTACAACAAGTAAAAATGGTAATTTCTCAACCAACTAATTTTGAACAAGCTGCTAGTATTTGTGATTTATTAAAACAAAAAAAATCAGTCATAGTTAATTTAGAATATGTAAATAAAGATGTTGCAAGAAGAATTATAGATGTTGTATCAGGAGCTGTACATGCATTAGACGGACACATGCAAAAAATTTCTAACTCTATTGTATTAATTGCGCCATTTAATTATGACATTGAAAATGATACTGCAAGAGATGAAATCAAAAACAAATTATCTGTTTCTTGGTTAAGAAATAACAATAATCAATAAAAGATTTCTTGTAAAAACTTTTTTATACAAATTTTAGGAGGAGGATAATATGCTTACACCTTTGGACATTGAAAATAAGAAATTTTCAAAACAAATGATGAATGGTTACAGTGTCGAAGAAGTAGACGATTTCTTAGATGAATTAACAGAAGATTACGAAAAATTATATAAAGAAGTTGCTGAAAGTAAGAACAAAATGGAAGAATTACAAGAGAATGTAGAAAAATACAAAGGAATAGAAAGTACCTTGCAAAATACTTTAGTTATGGCACAACTTGCAGCAGATGATATTAAAAAGGCTGCTCAAAAAGAAGCTGACAAAATATTATTAGATGCACAAGGAGACGCTAGACAAACAGCAAGAGCACTAGATCAAGATATTATACTCAAGAAAAAGACTTTAGAAGATTTAGAGAAACAATTAGATGTATACAGAGCAAAAATGGAATCACTTTTAATTTCACAATTAGAACTTCTAAAGGAATCAAATAAAGATTAAATAAAAAACTGCTATCTTTTTCATAGCAGTTTTTGCAATATTACAAAGAATTAACAATATTACAACAGCATTAAGAAAATGTTACATTTTCGTTAAAACTATTGACATATTGGTAGAAAACTATAAAATAAGTATATATCATACTAGAGGTATTATGAGAGTAATTAGTGGAATAGCAAGAGGCACAAAATTAAATTCAATTGAAAGTTTGTCTACAAGACCAACTTTAGATAGAGTAAAAGAATCATTATTTAATATTTTACAAAATAAAATAGAAGATACGATTATTCTAGATTTATTTTCTGGAAGTGGAGCTATTGCTATTGAATTTTTAAGTAGAGGTGCCAAGAAAGCATATTTATGTGAAAACAATCACGCAGCAACTAAAATGATATATACTAACCTTGATAAGACGAGATTAGCGCAAAAAGCTATCGTAATGTCAAAAGATTATCGAAAAGCATTAGAAAAACTAAAACAAGAAAATATTCAATTTGATATTATCTTTTTAGATCCACCTTATCAAGCTAATTATGCGATAGATGCTATTAAAAGAATATTATTATTAGATTTACTAAAAGAAAAAGGAACCATAATTATAGAAACCGATGATGAGAAGCGAGAATTACTCGAATTAGAAGGCTTAAATATTCAAATAGATGATATTAGAAAATATGGAAGAGTTAGTCTTTTATTTATTAGTAGCAAAAAATGAGATAAACGATTTTAAAGAGTAAATTCTAAGCGTCTTAAAAATCGAAAGGGGTAATACAATGGAAATATTTACTTTGTTAGAAACTTTAGAAGATATGCTAGAAAAGAGCAGAAATGTACCTTTTTCTGGTAAATCTGTTGTAGATAAAGAAGAAATATTAGATATTATAAAAGAAATAAGATTGAAGTTGCCAGAGGAATTAAAACAAGCAAAATGGGTAAAAGAAGAAAGGCAACGTATATTAGTTGAGGCTCAAAACGAAGCAGATGAAATTATTAAAGAAGCAGAAAATAGAATTATTTCCATGATAGATGAACATGAGATAACTAGAAAAGCTTATGAAAAAAAGGTTGAAATTATTGAAACAGCAAATGAAATGTCTCGTGAAATTTCAAAAGGAACAAAAGATTATGCAGATAGTCTTTTATCTAATATAGAAGAAGCACTGCAAAATGCTTTAAAAGTAATTCAAGAAAATAGAAATGAACTTAAATAGAGTTTTGGGGGTCAGAAAGAGGAAGTTAAGTCGTTGATTTCCAATTTCTGACCTCTTATTTTGTAGGAGGAATGAAAACGTGGCAACAAAGCGTGGAAAGAAAAAGAAGAAAAGTGGTAAAGTAGATGTCAATATAGCAGTAGTTGTTTTAGTACTACTTAGTATATTATTAATGATTTTGATATATACTAAATCAGGAAGTATTGGTGCAAAATTAAGTCCAATGCTAGGTGGTGTAATGGGATTCATTAAATATGTAATCCCAATTGGAATGTTATTAATTGCTATTTCTATGACACGTAATGATAGATATTTTATGACACACAAATTAATGCAATATGGAATATTTCTAATTTGTATAGCAGCTATGCTTAGCATTTTTAGTGGACATATTAATGTAAATAGAGAATTTTCAGATATTATGGAAGATTGCTATTATGATGGAACAAAAGATGTGGGTGGTGGAGTCATAGGTGGTGCTGTAGCAGTTCCTTTAATTAAAATGCTAGGAACAGTAGGTGCTTCCATTCTAACGATTGGAATCTCTATTATTTTACTAGTATTCATTTTTGACATGAAACCAGCAGAAATGATTGCTAATTTCTTAGAAGGAGCAGATGAAAGAAAAGAAGAAAGAAGGGAACAAAGGGAAGCGTATGAAGAAGCAAGATTAGCTAGAAGAGAAAAAGTAGTGAAATCAAGAAAACTTCCACAAATAGATTTAGATGATGAGGAACCGCCAAGAGAGACAAAGAAAGAAAGACGTTTGCGTGAAAAAGCAGAAGCAGAAAAATTAGCAGCTCAATTTGAAGACCAATTAACCATTAATTTGAATGAAGAAGGAAAATATGACCATACAAATGATGAGTTAGAGATTCCATTCTTTGGTAAGAAAAAGTTAAAAGGTGGACAAACAGCAGCTGTTGAAGAATTAAAACCAGAACCAAGTTCACCAGACGTTTTGGAAGCAAATTTATTTAAACAAGTAGAAGAACAAAAAGAAGATAAAACAAAAGAAATATTACAGCTAGAACATACTGTAACAGTAGAAGATGAAAACTATGAATTTCCACCAGTACAATTATTAAGTGAACCGGAGAAAAAAGCAAATAGAGGAAGCAAAAAATCAGTAGCAGACACAGCAACACAATTACAAAAGACATTGTACAGTTTTGGAGTATCTGCAAAAGTTGAGGACGTTTCAGTAGGACCAGCAATTACAAGATATGAATTAAAACCAGCAGAGGGGGTTCGCGTTAGCAAAATTGCTAACTTAGCAGATGATATTGCTCTAAATTTAGCAGCAGAAAGTATTCGTATTGAAGCACCTATTCCAGGAAAACAAGCAGTAGGTATTGAAATACCAAACAAAGAAAATGAAATGGTACATTTTAGAGAGATTATTGAAGATGACAAATTCATTGACCATAAATCTAAATTAGCATTTGGGCTTGGAAAAGATGTAGCAGGACAAGCAGTTGTAACAGATATCGCTAAAATGCCTCACGTTTTAATTGCAGGTGCAACAGGTTCTGGTAAGAGTGTTTGTATTAATACTTTAATTTCTAGTATTTTATACAAAGCAAAACCAAGTGAAGCAAAATTATTAATGGTGGACCCAAAAATTGTAGAGTTATCAGTTTATAACGGAATACCACATTTATTAATTCCAGTAGTAACAGACCCTAAAAAAGCAGCAGGGGCTTTAGCTTGGGCAGTACAAGAAATGGAAGACCGTTATCAAAGATTTGCAACTAAAGGGGTAAGAGACTTAAAAGGATATAATGAAGCAATGCAGAAAGAAGAAGGAAATGCGACATTGCCACAGATTGTTATCATTATAGACGAGTTAGCAGATTTGATGATGGTATCACCAAAAGATGTAGAAGATTCTATTTGTCGTTTAGCCCAAAAAGCAAGAGCAGCTGGTATGCACTTAGTGATTGCAACACAAAGACCATCTGTTGATGTTATCACAGGTATTATTAAAGCAAATATTCCATCTAGAATTGCCTTTTCTGTATCATCACAAGTAGACTCTAGAACGATTTTAGATATGGCAGGTGCAGAGAAGTTATTAGGAAAAGGTGATATGTTATTCTACCCAGCAGGTGCTCCAAAGCCTACTAGAGTACAAGGTGCATTCGTATCAGACGCAGAGGTAGAAAAGATAGTAGACTTCATCAAAGCAGAAGGGGAAGTAACCTATAACGAAGATATTATCGAGCAAATTGAAAATTCGAATAAGACAGATAAAGAAAAAGACTTAGAATCAGAGCAAGCAGATGATGATGGAACAGACCCATTCTTAATGGAAGCTATTGACACTGTTGTAGAAACAAAACAAGCATCCACTTCTTTTATTCAAAGAAGATTTAAAGTGGGGTACGCAAGAGCAGGAAGAATTATTGACCAAATGGAAGAAAGAGGTGTTATTTCAGGGTATCAAGGAAGTAAACCACGTGAAGTATTAATGACTAAAGAAAGATGGCAAGAATTAAAAATGGCACAAAATGCATCTACTGAAAATAATGCAGATGTTCAAAATTAGAATAGAATTTTAACTAATGAAAAAGGTACATATGGAAAAGAAAAAGCAAATTTTTGAAAAATTCAATATGAAGGATTATACCAATCGCTTAGAGAAGATTTTAGAGAAAAAGCAGTTCTCACTAGATACAAAAAATCTTCTTTTAAGCATGCTCTATAAAATTGAAAATGGCTATCCAGATTATGAAAAAACAAAAGTGGAAGTACCTACTAAAAATGAATTTATTGAAAATTTATTCCAGATGATACAAGAAAATTGTGAAGAAATTATTGTGGCAGAATTTAATTCAGAAGCAAGTAATATATTAAAAGAAAAAGATGTAAAATATATCATAGAAGAAAATAAAAGAATTATTGCTATAGCAAATGAATTGTTGGTAATGGAGTGCATTTTAAAATTATCTGAAGCAGCAGTTTGTATACCGCAAGAAAAGCAGGATTTGCAAACTGCCATTTCAGAATTATTAAACATAGGAAGCCGTATGAATCAATTAGAAGTAATCAGAGACTTTAATGGTTGGTCATGGGATATTGTTTTAAAGGAAATTCAAGATTTTGAAAGCAATATTATTTTTCAGACTTTGCTATATTTAGTAGGAAATGAATTTATACAAAAATGGCTTCAAAATGATAGCAATTTAGCAGATTATATAGATTTACTAAAAGCATATATCAAAGAAAACTTTGGCGAAAAAAGAGCAGAGGAATTTATTTCCCTATTTTGCAAACTAGCAATTGATATGGTAGCTTCTAAAAATGAAGAACAATATAAGTTTTGGAAAGAGAAAACAAAAGAGTTAGAAAGTGAACTCAAAAGTTTAGAAAATAAAGAGAAATTTTTAGAACAAAAGACAAAAGAAAAAAAGAAATATACAAAGCAAATTGAAGAAATTGATAAAATGCTAAATAATAAAGAATTGCTAAGAAAAGAATACGAGAAAAGAAATAGCAAACTGCCCAATAAAGAAAAGATATTTAGTATTAGCCATTTGGTAGATAGACTGAACAATGAAAGAGAAGAACTTTTAAAACAAATGAAAGAATGTAATAGTTTAATCGAACCAAAAGGATATGTAACAAGAAAACAAGAAATAGAAGAAAAAGTAAAGTTTTTAACTTCTCTAGACTTAGAACAAAAAGTAGATAGAAGGCTAAAAATTGCCGAGTTTTGTAGCATATTTTTAGAATGTTTCCAAATCAAAACAGCAAAAGCACAAACAAAGCAAGAAATCATAGACTATATTTATGAACTACGTTATTATGGATTTTTGGTTTTAGATG